>DASYTA010000001.1:0-5566 GCA_036002745.1 Cyclobacteriaceae bacterium
TTTCCACCATTTCCACCCGCGCTCAGAGTAAACGATACCGCAAACACTTTCACAACTCCAATTAAGAGAATTGAGATGCCCAAGATCCAACGCTCGTTGTTCGTCATCAAGTCACTGAGAGGACTGCCCTTAAAAAGTTGCTCGGGATTGTTAAGAGCGAGAGATTTTATTGAAGTATATCCTTCCCCAAACAAGGCAGGGAATAACATTACGAGAAACCCGAGAAAAGCACCACCAAAAATCACTTTTGCCGTTCCCGATCGAAATATTTTTTTAAATACATTTTCACTCTTAGTTAAAGCCTTCAAGTAAAAAACAGAAAGAAGGCCACACGAAATTCCTAAGACTATATAGTATGGAATATTATGGTAGTTGAAGTCTGTAACCTGCCGAAAAGAAAGCAATATCCCTTCAGCTAAAATTATTTTTGAGCACAGAGCCCCTGTTGCTCCTGCAATCAAGAGCGGAATGAATGCTGAAACATTGACATCAACCAACAATACTTCAAGAGCAAACAGAACTCCCGCTATTGGCGCATCGAATGCAGTACCAATTCCTGCTGCAGCACCACATGCCAATAACAACGTGCGGTCTCGATAACCAATTGGAAATAATGACGAGAAAACTGAGCCAATGGCAGAACCGGTCTGCACAATCGGAGACTCTAGTCCCGCTGATCCTCCCATGCCCACAGTTAGTGCGCTGGTCGCAAGATGGCTGTAAATTTCTTTGCGAGGCAGAAATGAAGATTTTTTTGCAATTGCCAACAGGACGTGAGAAGTTCCTTTTATTAATTCTCCGTTGAGAATCACCTTAACAAAAAGATACGTGAGGAGAATCCCGAGTGTTGGAGAAACGAAATAAATCCAGGAATACTTTTGACCAAGAGGTTTTAATAATTCTTGCAGATGGAAAACAGAAACCTTTAATAAAACCGCAGACAGTCCAGCCCAAAGTCCAACAATCACCGCACCTACAATTAGAAATTGTCTGTTGGATAATTTTCGAAGTATCCAAGCTGGAGCTTTTTCAAGTGTAGTATCAATTATTCCTTTCAACTGCATGATTAAGTTTAACCTACTATCAACGAAAAATACTGTAGTAATATATGGTAGTTATAAGATAATCACAGAGTACGTGAACTAAATATTTCATCTAAAGAAAGTCTAAAGAATTCGTTCTGATGTATTTAATTGTTGTATGAGGAATCAGTATTTATTGTTTCATATTTTTTGCTTGAATCAAAATCCTCATTCGTCATGTAAATAAAATCTTGAAAAAATCAATAGCACCATCTTGTCTAAGGCGGATTTACTTAATGGAACTTGAACCCAATTGTGGAAATTGAACACTCACCACCCTAGTTCCAAAGAATTATTCTCTCCCCGTTGGATTTCTTAACGGATATTTTTATTATTGACCAACCGTTCAGTCATAAATAATGAGCCCTCGAAATCAATTGAAAAATGCAGAAATAAGGCAGGAGACCATGAGGAAAATATCGGAAGCTGCCTTTTCCTTGATTGTGCGGCAAGGATTTGAATCGACAACCATCGCCCAGATTGCCAGAGAAGCACGCGTGTCAAAGGGGCTACTCTATAATTATTATGTAAGTAAGGAAGCTTTATTGGAGAAGCTGATTTTGGACGCCATGTCGCAGGGTGAGGAAGTCATTGGAACAATATTTTCAGAAGATCCTATAGTGACGATGGAGAATTTGATCAAATGGTTTTTTAAAGAAATGCGCGAGCGGCCCGACCAATGGCGGCTTATTACCGAAGTAACACTAAAAATCGACAAGTATAAATTTGTTCACGATATCGTGGTGGCAAAAATGCAAGGATACATCTCGCTGATTCAGCAATTGCTTACACAAATGGGCTTTGAGGATGCGGAAGGTGAAGCTCGGCTACTAGCTGCCCTGTTTGATGGCATTGGAATGCAGGCACTTGTTATTCGTGAGGATTATCCACTCAATGAATTGGAGAAAATCATGATCAACAAATTTTGTAAACGAAAACATCCATAATGAAAAAATTATTTTTTCTTTTAATCACTACCTCCTTCTCCCTTCACGCACAAACAGCGAAAGACATTATTAAAAAAATGGATGACAAAATGCAAGGGAACTCCAACCGGTCTGTCATGAAAATGACCGTTGTTCGGCCTGATTGGAAAAGGGAAGTGACTATGAAAGGATGGTCGCTCGGACGGGAATTCAGTTTGATATTAATTACAGCACCTGCCCGTGACAAGGGGCAAGTGTTTTTGAAGAGGAAAACCGAAATGTGGAATTGGCAACCGTCCATTGATCGTGTCGTTAAACTTCCTCCTTCGATGATGTTGCAGTCGTGGATGGGCTCGGACTTTACCAACGATGACCTGGTGAAACAATCTTCTATTGTGGAGGATTATAATCACACACTTAAAGGAGATACCATTATCGGAGGATTGAACGCCTATCAAATTGTAATGATACCAAAGCCCAATGCTGCTGTGGTCTGGGGTAAGATAGTTGCTTGCGTTGAAAAAAAAGAATTCAATCAATTGCTCGTTAGATATTATGACGAGGAAGGTGCCTTGGTGAATACCTTGGTAATGTCCGACATCCGAGCGATTGGTGGACGGGTGCTGCCATGCAAACTGGAAATGTTTCCTCATGATAATCCGAAACAGAAAACGGTTATTGAATACATGGAGCTGGAGTTTGACCTGAATTTGAAAGAAGATTTTTTTTCCATGCAGAACATGAAACGAGTTCGATAAACTAAGCTAACGATGTTTTTTATTTTAGCCTGGCGCAATATTTGGAGAAATAAAAGAAGGTCACTCATAACCATTCTTTCCATCACGTTCGCGGTGTTGCTTGCCTGCGTGATGCGCTCCATGCAGTTAGGTTCGTATGCAAGAATGATTGAAAACTCAGTTCGGTTTTACACTGGATACATTCAGCTCCATAAAAATGGTTATTGGAAGGATAAAATAATTGACAATTCTTTTGCATATGACTCCCTACTCGAGTTGAAAGTAAAACGCTTGAGCGGAGTAACGTTAGTGGTTCCTCGATTGGAATCATTTGCTTTAACTTCATTTAACAGCCAAACTAGGGGAGCACTTGTACTCGGAGTTGATCCTGAAAGTGAAAATGAACTGACTCACGTAAAGGAGAAAATAATTCATGGCAGCTTTTTAGCCCCGACTGACGATGGTATTTTATTAGCCGAAGGATTGGCAGAGTATTTAAAAGCTGAAGTAGGAGATACCATTACCTTAATCAGTCAAGGATATCATGGTGCCAATGCAGCTGGACTTTTTCCGGTCAGAGGCATTGTGCGATTTCCACTCCCGGCACAAAATAGTCAGATGATTTACATGACGCTTCCGAAGGCTCAATGGTTTTATGCGGTGCCTGACTTGATTACCAGTGCTTCACTTTTAATTGACAATCCTGACCATACTGACGGAATCCTATTACAACTAAAAAAACAAATTGATAGCAACAAGATTGAAGTGATGGGATGGAAAGAACTGGTCCCAGAACTTTTGCAAAGTATTGAATTGGACAACATCAGCGGCAAGGTGATGTTATGGGTGCTTTACTTTGTGATTGGCTTTGGCATGTTTGGAACGTTCCTTATGATGACAGCCGAAAGGCGATTTGAGTTCGGTGTGATGCTGGCAGTGGGAATGCAACGCGCACGACTTCAGACCTTAATTGTATTGGAAATTTTTATGATGACGGTAGTCGGTGTACTAACAGGAATCACAATTGCTCTCCCTGTCCTAATCTATTTTCATCTTCATCCCATTCGTTATGGTGAGGAAGCAGCGAAAGCCATCGAAAGTTTTGGAGTAGAAGCGGTGTACCCATTTTCACTGGATACAGTGGTATTTACGAATCAAGCTTACGCCATTTTTATTATGGCCATTGTTCTTTCTGCCTACCCGCTTTGGACGATTTATAAAATGAATGTAGTAGAATCGATGCGACCTTAAATGACAAATGCATGTTAACAAAAATTGCATGGCGAAATGTTTGGCGTCACAAGGCCCGAAGCGGAGTGGTGATCGGCAGCATTGTGGTTGGAATATGGGCGTTGGCTTTTGGAGGCGGATTCATGCAGAGCTTTATGATTGGCTACATTCAACAGTCCATCAGGCATGAAACATCTAATGGGCAAATCCATCACCCCGATTTTTCCAAGGATCAGGACATCACCTTCACCATTCACGATGTTGAAAAAATAGTTCGTTACTTAAAACAGCAAAAGGAAGTTAAAAGTATTTGTGAGCGAAGTATTGTCAATGGAATGATCTCATCTTCGCGGCAAGCAACCGGAGTAAAAATTGTAGGTGTGGATCCAGCAGAGGAATCCGAAGTAACGCAATTAGATTCACTGATAGCAGCTGGTGAATATTTCGATCACGTTTTGCATCCAGTCCTCATCGGAGAAAAGCTTGCTGAAAAACTGAAGGTAAAGGTCAAATCAAAAGTGGTGCTCACCTTTCAGGATGCACATGGCAATATTGCTGCAGGTCAATTTCGCGTGGCTGGAATTCTTCATGCGGCATCACTTGTCATAAATGAAACTTCCGCTTTTGTGGAGCGGGAGCATCTTAACGAATTATTGGGCATTCCAGAGGCGGTGCATGAAATCGCTTTCACAACAAATGCTGGCACCGATGACAAAGTGTTTGCCGATCAACTTACAAAAGCCTTTCCAAATGAAAAGACTGAATATTGGGGAGACCTTTCTCCAACCCTCGTGTTTATGCAACAGTGGATGGGCGCCACGCTAAAGATTCTCATCGTTATTATTATGACTGCTCTTGCCTTCGGCATTATTAACACCATGCTGATGGCAGTCTTAGAGCGTGTGCGAGAGCTGGGTGTTCTGATGGCACTGGGTATGAAACGCAGTCGCGTATTTTTCATGATCATGTTGGAAACCATTTTTCTTTCTACCGTGGGAGGTCCTTTGGGATTGTTGGTAGGCTACGCTACGATTTCCTACCTGGGAGATAAAGGAATAGATCTCTCGGATTACTCCAAGGGCCTTGAGGCGATCGGATATGAAAATATTCTTTATCCAAGATTAGGTGCACAAGATTATTTACAGATCGTTGCTGGTGTTTTGATAACAGCTTTATTAGCGTCCATTTATCCCGCATGGAAGGCAATTCAATATGATCCGGTCGAGGCAATTCATTCCCTATGAAAATAAAAAAAATTGAAATGCTATGGCAACACTGATTCAGGCTACTCAAGTTTCAAAAGTGTATCACAAAACCGAGGTACCCGTTCATGCAGTTAACGGTGTGGATCTTCGGATAGAGGAAGGCGAGTTTACAGCTATTGTTGGCCCTTCTGGATGCGGCAAAACAACGTTACTAAATATACTTGGAGGATTGGATCACCCTTCTTCGGGCAACGTGAAGATTAACGGCACAGACATTACCAACTTGAAGGACAGCAGCTTGATTGACTTTAGGTTGCATAACATTGGCTTTGTTTTCCAAGCGTATAACCTTATTCCTGTACTCACTGCCAAAGAGAACGTGGAGT
>DASYTA010000002.1:0-9882 GCA_036002745.1 Cyclobacteriaceae bacterium
AAGATGATGTAAGACTTGAATTTTACTCTTTCAGCAAAAGTTCCGGTGATCAATGCTGGAGTAATGATCGCGAACTTCAATTGAAAAAAAGCGAACACTGCCAACGGAATTGTAGGGGCAAGGGACCAAGGTTTACCGTCCAGTACATTTTGAAACATAAAGAAGGTGAGAGGATTTCCTATGTAGCCACCTATGGATTCGCCAAAGGCAAGGCTAAAGCCAACAACAATCCACAACACACTGATCACACCCATAGCAATAAAGCTCTGGAGCATTGTAGAGATAATGTTTTTGGTGTCGATCATGCCTCCATAGAAATAGGCAAGACCAGGCGTCATCAACAAGACAAGAGCTGAAGCAGCGAGCATCCAAGCTGTATCTCCGGAGTTGATACCTTCAGTAACGATCGCGCCGGGTACGCCCGGCATAAATAGCGCCACCACACTGATGAGCACCAAGAGCGCCAAATAAAGTACTGATTTTTTCATACTGTTTTAAGGTTTATAGGGTTAAATAACTATGTAAATATTTCAATTGTATGGTTCAGTTTGAAGCAATTATTAAAATAAATTACCGAATTCGATTGAAACTGCATTATATTATACCTTATAACTCTAAAAAACAGCTTAATATTTTGAAATTATGGTTAAAACAGAACCAAAGTCTGTTCTTAACCTGAAATTAACTCTGGGGAGGAATGGGGTTTTGAAAACTTTTCCCGCGTTCGATAAATTGAGTGTATGAAAGGACTCAACGACCTCTTACTACTCGGTAATCCACTACTTTATCAGATTTCTAGCCCTGTTTTGGAGTCAGAGCTGCCGCTCGTTAATTACTGGGTTGCTGATTTGCATAATGTAATGCAGGAAATAAGAGCCAAATACAATTTTGGTCGAGCCATTGCCGCACCTCAATTAGGGATAATGAAAAGGCTTATCTACATGAACATCGATAGACCGATTGTTTTCATTAATCCTGAAATCATAAACCTAAGCCAGGAAATGTTTGAGGTTTGGGATGACTGCATGTGCTTTCCTAATCTCCTGGTAAAAGTGCAAAGGCATAAAACCTTGACTATAAAATTCAGGGATGAAAATTGGAAGGCTTGCGAATGGGCTGTGGAAAACGATTTATCGGAACTATTGCAGCATGAATATGATCACTTGAATGGAATTCTTTGCACCATGCGAGCTATCGATGACAAATCATTTAAGTGGAGAACAAATTAAATGCTAGTTGTATTTTGTGAACCAGCTTCTGATTGCCATCTGGATTACGCCAAGAAATCCTTCCTTAAAAATCCCCACCGACATTTTTGATTTCCCAAGTGTTCGGTCGGTAAAGATGATGGGTACTTCTGTGATTTTGAATTTATGCTTCCATGTTAGAAACTTCATTTCTATTTGAAAGGCGTATCCTACAAACTTGATATTATCTAATGGGATTTTGTTAAGCACTTCTTTACGGTAACAAACAAATCCTGCGGTTGTATCATGAATGGGTATCCCTGTGACAAACCGAACGTACTTGCTGGCAAAGTAAGACATGAGAACGCGCTTCATCGGCCAGTTTACTACGTTTACCCCAGAAGAATATCGCGAGCCCACAGCCAGATCAAATCCATTTTCAGCGCATGCAAGATATAGTCTGTTTAAATCACGAGGGTCGTGAGAGAAGTCGGCATCCATTTCCAAGATATAGTCATATCCTTTTCTCAATCCAATATGAAATCCTTCAATATAGGCGGTGCCCAGCCCCAATTTTCCGGCTCGCTGAAGCAGATGAAGTTTTTTTTCCTTGGGTGTGTTATAGGTATTTTGTAATTCCTTTACCATGGAGGCTGTGCCATCGGGAGAATTGTCGTCGACAATCAATAAGTCAAAATCTTTTGGCTGGCTCATTACCGCCTCTATGATCTGGACAATATTTTCCTTTTCGTTATAGGTAGGTATGATGACAAGGGCGTTGCTCACGGAACTGGATTTAGGAAGGCTAAAGTATCATTTTTGAACCAAAGGTATAGGTTCATTTAAGGATTATTTGTTACAAGCAGGACAAAGGAAATGTAAGCATTGTGCTTTACTTTGCCGGTGTTTTTTGAGTTTGAAGTTTAAATCTAATCGACTTATCCAAAATGAAATCGTGTGTTTTTCTTGATCGTGATGGTGTTATCAACAAGGATAATCCTAATTACACATTTAGGGTTGAGGAGTTTAAAATTTTACCTGGAGTAATTGATGCACTGACGCAATTAAAGTCAAAAGGATATTTATTAGTTGTGGTTACCAATCAATCGGGCATCGCTCAGGGAATTTATTCTCAGCAGCAAATGGAAGAGTGTCATCGGTATTTTCAAAAACAAAGCGGGAATTTGATTGATCATTTTTACTTTTCACCTGACCATCCTTCGGTATCTGCATCTTTGTCAAGAAAGCCAGGTACACTAATGTTTGAGAAAGCAATAGCCAAATTCAATATTGATATAAAGAAGTCATGGATGGTGGGTGACCGCGGTCGTGATATTATTCCGGCCAGAAGTTTAGGCATTCGCACGATTCAAATTGGAGATGAAATAGACGAAAATGAAAAAGCAGATCACCAGGTTAGTAATCTGCTTGATGCATCAAAAATAATATTAAGCCAAGCTCATTGACGGGGCAAGTGCAGGCTTGATGCCTAATTCTTTCATTAATTTGGCATGATCGGCAACGGCTTCTAAGAAAGTCTCTTTTGATTTATATGGAAGTCCAAATTCTTTTGCGGTTTGTTCAACAATAGGAGCCAGTTTTCTGTAGTGCACATGGCAGACATTAGGAAATAGATGGTGCTCCACTTGATAATTCAGCCCACCTACATACCATGAGAGCAATTTATTTTTATGTCCAAAATTAGTAGTGGTGTGAAGTTGGTGAATAGCCCAGTTGTTTTCCAGATTTCCATTTTCATCAGCTATTGGGTACTCTGTTCCGTCGATCACATGAGCGGGTTGGAAAATGATGGCCAAAATAAATCCGGCAATGTAGTGCATTACGAAAAAGCCAATTAATACTTGCCACCAGGTTACGGGAAGCAAAATAATTGGGAGGACAATAACATAGGATATGTAAAGCACCTTGGAGGCAATTAAAAATAGCCACTCTCTTTGGGCAGTTGTTTTTTGCTTTTTCAATAGTCCTTCCCGATCGTATTTTACCAATCTTGAAAAATCTTTGTTAACAACCCACACCAAAGTGAGAAGTCCGTAAAAGAACCAGGCATATAAATGTTGGTAGCGGTGCATTGGTTTCCAATCTGATCCAGGTGCCATGCGCAACACTCCGCGAGGACTAATGTCTTCATCCACATCATGTACATTGGTGTAAGTGTGATGCAAGACATTGTGCTGCACTTTCCAATTGATGGCATGACCACCGATAATATTTAAAGAAATTCCAAGAAGATCATTGACCCATGTTTTTGAAGAATAAGATCCATGATTGGCATCATGCATCACCGACAAACCGATACCTGCAATGCCTAAACCCATCACACAACAAAGCCCAAACATTCCCCAAAGATTGGTAACAACTCCACTGATGACTATAAAGTATGGAATTAAATACAGCGAAAACATGAATACGGTTTTCACTACCATTTCAATATTGGCAGTGCGCTCAATGTTGTTATTTTTAAAATAAGAATTAACTCGCTGGCTCAAGGTTAAAAAGAAATCCGCTTTGCCGGGTGCAAATTTGAGGTTAAGATTCATAGTGGGTTTCAACTAGCCGTTATTGAATAGACAATTTCTGAAAGATAGGCCTTCCAGGCCTGATAACAGCTGTTAGTGTAAGATTAAATTTAAAATTGCTCCAGTATTAGGCTAATTCCGCAATAACGGTTCGACCACCTTTTGTTACCTCACCAATGGCAACATTGATTTTTGCATCAAGGGGAAGGAAAATATCAACGCGAGATCCGAATTTTATGAAACCAAATTCATCACCTTGCTCGAGGGGTTGACCTTCCTTTACGTACCATTTTATTCTTCGCGCAAGTGCACCTGCTATTTGACGAAACAGAATCTCAGTTCCGTTTTTCATTTTAGCAACCACTGTTGTGCGTTCATTTTCAGTACTTGATTTAGGATGCCATGCTACTAAATATTTTCCCGGATGATATTTAAAGTAAGAGATGGAACCACCTACTGGCATGCGGTTGACGTGCACGTTAACAGGCGACATGAAAATCGAAACTTGCTTGCGCTTTGATTTCAAATATTCTGTTTCCTCAGTCTCTTCAATCACGACCACTTTACCATCAGCCGGAGCTAATACTTGCTTCTCATTTCTTTTGATTTCAAACGAAGGGCTTCGGAAGAATTGAAGGAACAATACATAAAAGACTACTCCGATAGCGATGATCAAGTTTCTTATTACTTGAGCATTGTGGAGGTAGTAATCGCTAACCCAAATAATTCCCACTAAAATAATTAGTGAGACAAAAAGTAGTGTGCGGCCTTCTTTATGAATAGTCATGAAAAATAAATCTTAAAATCTGGCTTTTGAATTTAGAGTGCCAAAGTTACAATAGAATTCTGTCTACTAAATCTAACTCCAAACTTCTTTTAATATCCACCACGGAATTTGTAGGTCTTCGCCACCTTATCGATGGCAACCATGTAAGCCGCGATTCGCAATGAAACTTTGTATTCCATAGCTGTCTTGTAAACAGTGTCAAAAGCATCTTTCATGATCCGATCACTTCTTCGGTTTACTCGTTCGGCAGTCCATTTGTAACCAAGGCGATTCTGAACCCACTCAAAATAAGAAACGGTAACACCTCCGGCATTCGCCAAAATATCAGGCACCACACTAATTCCCTTCTCATAAATAATGCTGTCAGCTTTTGATGAAGTTGGTCCATTCGCACCTTCCACAATAAGTTTAGCTTTAATCTGTCCCGCATTGCTACCGGTGATTACATCTTCTGTAGCTGCTGGCACGAGTACATCAACAGGCAAGGTTAAGATCTCCGTGCCACTAATTTTTTCCGCACCAGTAAATCCTTCCAGAGATCCTTTATTATTATCTCGATATTTTACTGCTGCTTCGATATCAACACCAGCTTCATTATAATAAGCGCCAGCCAAATCACTTATCGCTTGCACTTTCAATCCACGTTCATGTAAAAGTCTTGCTGCCCATGAGCCAACATTACCAAAACCTTGAACAGCACATGTTGCCTTGTATGGATTGATTTTTAATTTTTCCATGGCAGCCATTGTCGATACCATTACTCCGCGACCAGTTGCTTCTGTGCGACCCAATGATCCACCCATCACGATCGGTTTGCCAGTAACAACTGCAGGTGTAGTCATTCCTTTATTCCGTGAGTACTGGTCCATCAACCAGGCCATTTCTCTCGGACCTGTTCCCATGTCTGGTGCTGGAATGTCCTGGTCAGGGCCAAACACATCTTGCATCGATTGGGTATATGCTCGCATCAATCGCTCAATCTCGCCTGATGACATTTCGCGTGGATTGCATGTTACTCCACCTTTGGCTCCACCATAAGGAATATCAACCACGGCACACTTCCAGGTCATCCATGCAGCAAGCGCCTTTACTTCATCAAGATTAACATGAGGATCGAAACGGATTCCACCCTTAGAAGGGCCAAGAATAGTAGAGTGGATTACGCGGTAGCCTTCAAATACTTTTATACTTCCATCATCCATAGTTACAGGCAACGATACGATTACCTGCTTAGCTGGATTCTTCAATACATTATAAACTTCTTCTTCCAATCCTAAAATTTGTGACGCGGTGCGAAAGCGCGACATCATTGCTTCGAATGGATTTTCTTTATCGAGGAGCGGTGCTGGTTCGATGTAGGCCATTGTAATTTATGATTTACGATTTTTTTAAGTTAAAGAATTTGCTGTTTCAAATAAAGATTCTCGAACAAAAGACCTGTAAATCCTTACCGAAAACGGTTGCAAAGATAGATAATTTGATGATCCACCTGCTATCTGATGTAAGCAAAGGTTGATCAATTGAAAATCAGTTTAATTCAGATGATAATTTTGAATCTCCGCAGAGAAAACATTTTTTCTTTTACCGAAGAAGTAAATCACAGAACAGAATCTTATTGAAATTCTTAACGATAAATAAAAAAGGCCGCTCGAAAGAGCGGCCTTTCTATTTGTTTGGAATTCTTAATTACCCAATAGCTACGCGCTTGAATTCGGCAACTGCCAATCCTTTTGAAACGCTATCAAGATATTGAGCTACGGTCTTTGAGTTGTCCTTCACAAATGCTTGATGAACGAGGGTATTGTCTTTGAAAAACTTTTGAAGCTTACCAGCAGCAATCTTATCCACCATGTTGGCGGGCTTGCCTTCAGCTATAATTTGAGCTTTTGCAATCTCCATTTCTTTTTCAATAAGAGTCTTGTCAACGTTGGTTTCATCAACAGCAACTGGATTCATCGCCGCAATCTGCATGCCTACATCTTTTCCTGCATCAGACACATCTTTTCCATTAACTCCTTTCAATGAAACAAGCACACCCAATTTGCTTCCTGCGTGGATATAAGGAACAACAGCTTCACCTTTCATATTAACGAAGGCGCTGATCTCCAGCTTCTCACCAATCTTTCCAACAAGCTCAGTAATTTTTTCGCGAATAGTAAGATCACCAGCTTTTTCATTCAATAGAGCTTCGGTGTCAGCAGATTTTTTAGCAAACGCAGTCTCAGCAATCAACTTGCCTAAACTTTGAAACTCTTCATTTTTAGCAACGAAATCTGTCTCACAGTTGAGCGCGATCAGTACTGCTTCTTTCTTATCGTCTGATGACTTTATAAATACAGATCCTTCTTTTGCGTCTTTATCGGAGCGGCTTGCTGATACTTTCTGTCCTTTCTTGCGAAGAATTTCAATAGCTTTTTCAAAATCTCCGTTGGCTTCTGTTAATGCTTTTTTACAATCCATCATACCAGCGCCAGTCATGGTGCGGAGTTTATTTACGTCTTGTGCTGTGATCATAGTATTACTTATTTATCGAATTAGAATTTATAATTTCAAATTGGGTGAAAACAAAATGAACACCGGCTTCCACCGATGTTCATTGTATAAGTATCGGCTATTGGCCTGAATTAATTGCTTTCTACGGTCTCGTCAACTTTGCGCTTCTCTTCTTCTTCTTTCTTCTGACCTGCTTCTTCTTTGTCTTTCTTGCGCTCCATCAACGCTTCCTCAATGGCTTTGCCAATGTGGTTAGTAATGATAGAGATTGACTTGAAGGCATCGTCATTAGCAGGAATCGGGAAATCGATGCTCGTAGGATCAGAGTTAGTATCCACCATTGCAAACACAGGGATATTTAACTTCTGAGCTTCAGCAACTGCAATGTGCTCACGCTTTACGTCAATTACGAAAAGTGCTGCAGGTAAACGGTTAAGATCGGCGATACCACCCAATTGCTTTTGCAATTTGGCTTTCTCGCGAGTCAACATCAATTTCTCTTTTTTAGTGATATTCTCGTAAGACTCATCCTTCATCATTTTGTCGATCTGAGAAAGTCTTTTCAATGACTTGCGGATCGTAGCGAAGTTAGTCAACATACCGCCTAACCAACGCTCCGTTACGTAAGGCATATTCAAACGAGTGGCTTCAGAAACTACGATGTCTTTCGCCTGCTTTTTAGTAGCTACGAACATGATCTTGCGACCTGAACGAACGATATTTTTAATCGAGAAGATTGCTTCATCAAGGCATTTTACTGTCTTGTTTAAGTCAATCAAGTGAATGCCGTTGTTCTCCATGTAGATGTACTCAGCCATCTTAGGGTTCCACTTGCGGGTAAGGTGCCCAAAGTGAACACCTGCATCCATTAAATTTTGTATTGTTAATTGCTCTGCCATGTTTCTTCTATTAACGCTTGCTGAACTGGAATCTTCTACGTGCTTTTCTACGACCTGGCTTCTTACGTTCTACCATTCTTGAGTCACGGGTAAGAAGTCCTTCTTTCTTTAAAGCAGGACGGATTTCGGTGTTGATATTCACCAATGCTCTCGCAATACCTAAACGAATTGCTTCAGCCTGGCCTTTTGAGCCACCGCCTTCTACGTTTACAGTAACATCATAATTTGCATCTTCTTTAGCCAAAGTAAGAGCTTGCTTCACCGTAGTTTGCAATATTTCTGAAGGGAAATACTCTTTCAATTCGCGTTGGTTCACAACGATCTGGCCTTTACCCGGCTTCACATAAACGCGAGCTATTGAGGTCTTTCTTCTTCCAATGGTGTTAATGATCTCCATGTATTTAGAGCTTTATTTCTTTAGGTTGATTTGCAGTGT
The DNA here is from genome assembly GCA_036002745.1 of Cyclobacteriaceae bacterium. Classification (GTDB taxonomy): domain Bacteria; phylum Bacteroidota; class Bacteroidia; order Cytophagales; family Cyclobacteriaceae; genus ELB16-189. Next base: position 8,343 of record DASYTA010000002.1, read on the forward strand.
GAGGGTGTTCTGCACCAGCATATACATGCAGGCTGCGGAAAAGTTGACGACCCATCGTGTTCTTTGGCAACATGCCACGAACCGAAAGCTCTACTAAACGAGCTGGGTGTTTCTCCATAATTTCTTTTGGAGCTAATTGGCGTTGACCACCTGGGTACCCTGAATAAGTAAATATTCTGCGGTCGTTGAATTTTTTGCCAGTCATACGCACCTTATCTGCATTGATCACAATCACATGGTCACCCATGTCTGTATTAGGCGTGTACGTTGTCTTGTTCTTGCCGCGGAGTACACGGGCTACCTGGCTGGCCAAACGGCCTAACACCTGGTCTTTTGCATCCACCAAAACCCAGTTTTTTTCAGCTGTGGCCTTGTTGGCATAAACGGTTCTAAAACTATACTGATCCACTTTTTAGCTTTTTGGCTTTATGAAAATTAGACTTACCCTTAAAAAAGGGACACAAAAGTAGGCGCAAAAAGCAGATTTTCCAAGCGCAGCGGATTTTTTACCGAGGGTTGTCCTCCAATTGCTTCACCAATGCCTTAAAATCCTTCGGATAAGGGGCTTCTACGACAACTTTTTTCCCACTTAAAAGTGCAAATTCCAACGAAAAAGCGTGTAAAGCCATCCTTTTCATCAAAGGTTGCTCATCGGTCATTTTTTTCAAATGGAAGTTGCGTTTTACGGAAGAAACATAAAATGGCTTGCCTCCATAAGTCTCATCGCCTGTGATAGGTGCTTTTAACAAGGTCAAATGGATTCGGATTTGGTGCATCCGGCCCGTAATGGGATTACACTTAACTAAAGTGTTGGCCTTATAATTTTTAATGGTGTTGAAATAGGTTTGAGCCGGTTTCCCTTCGCGTGAAATCTTCACAGTACCATCGCTGAGCTTGGCGATAGCGGCATCCATCAGCTTATTTTCAAAATGATGAATATCATCCGATACTGCATGGTAAGTTTTGGTGACTTCGCGGTTTTCGAACTGCATGCTCAGATGCCGATAGGCTTCTGGATTTTTTGCAATGGCCAGTGCCCCCGAAGTATCCTTATCTAATCGATGACAAACTTGCGGATCAGGCTCAACTTCTCGTGCTAAAGTCAAAATATTAACGCTGTCCACCCGGTCTTCCAACGTGGAAATAAATGGGGGCTTATTGATGACGACGAAATCATCGTCTTCAAAAAGGACGAGGTCTTTAAAATTTATTTTTGGCTTCACTGATTTTGTAACGAGAGGCAAAAATGAGAATAAAATGCCTCAAAACTTAATCATCATCGCCATCCTTCGATCTTGGAAGTTTGAAACTAAACTCCGAACCCTTGCCTACTTCGCTTTGTACCTCTGCTTTGCTGTTGTGACCTTCTAAAATATGTTTGACAATTGCTAAACCCAGACCAGTTCCGCCTCTTTCGCGGCTGCGACTTTTGTCAACTCTATAAAAACGCTCAAAGATCCGATGCAAATGTTGTTTAGGAATACCCTCACCTGTATCAGTAACAATCGTGGTCACATTTTTTTTGCCTTCATCAAAACTT
>DASYTA010000003.1:0-16008 GCA_036002745.1 Cyclobacteriaceae bacterium
AAGCTACAATCACACTCGCGCTCAAAATCCATGTCAATACTTGTCTTCTCATATTCGTTTTACTTATCTCACTTTTTCATCTGCTGCGATCGCTCCATCAGCAACTCTAACTATTCTTTTTCCTCGCTTGGCATTTTCTTCAGAATGGGTTACTTGAATTATCGTAATCCCTTCGTCATTCAGTTTCTGAAAAATATCCATGATCGCTTTGCCTTGGTCGGAATGTAAATTTCCTGTTGGCTCATCGGCCAACAATAATTTCGGTTCGCCAACAATCGCTCGTGCAATACCAACCAACTGCTGTTGACCACCGCTCAATTGCTCGGGAAACAAATCCTTTTTTGCCACCATATTAAAACGATCCAGCATTTCAGCTACCAAACTTTTGCGCATGTTGCTATTCACACCTTTGTACAAAAGTGGTGTTTCAATATTTTCATACACCGTCAACTCATCGATCAGGTGATACGCCTGAAAAATAAACCCGATGTAGTTTTTATGCATCTCACTTTTGTGTTTCTCCTTCATCTTATGTACAGGCTCATCAAAGAAATAATATTCTCCGGCCGAGGGTTCGTCCAGCATGCCGATAATATTCATCAGTGAAGATTTTCCCGCTCCGCTGGGTCCCATAATTGTAAGAAATTCACCCTGCTGCACTTCTAAGTCGATGCCTTTCAAAATAAACGTACGCTGAAAACGAGAATCAATGTACTTGTCGATGTCCTTAAGCTTAATCATTGGTAGAGGGGGTTAGGGCATTATTCGTGGACGCAGACAAGTATTGGTTCTATTTTTCATTGTCTCCATTGCCCAAAATAATGCCAAGTGAAATTTAGTCTATAGGACGCAGAAAAAGGGTTTTTGTTGCACGGCTCACGTCCGCAAATGCAAAACACTGTCCGAATTCGGATAATTTTTGTTTTAAAAATGCTTTTAAAAACTACATTTAATTAAAATCAAAAACATATGAAAACTTCAATTCTTTTCTGTTGTCTCATGATTGTTGGCAGTCTCGCATTTGGTCAAAAACAACTCACTCCCGATCCACCCGATGCAGTGAACCCTGGAACTCCCGTTACCGCACCATCTACGAGTACAGGTAGCGGAGTAGGGAGTAGCAGTGGAAGTAGCGCGTCAAGTGGCGGAGGTGGTGGAGGTGGAAGTACGTGGTTTTTTTCGCCAGATGATTTGGAAGGCATCGCTGACCTTATATCCGGTTGGATGATCGCCCTTGCTGAAGAAGAGGACGATTAAATTTCTTAACGATCTTGTTTATAAGGAGGCTGTCGCTTTTAAATTTTTTCTAGTCACTTAAAATCAAATCATTATGAAAACTTCAATTCTTTTCTGTTGTCTTATGATTGTTGGCGGTATCGCATTTGGGCAAACAAGACTTACTCCCGATCCAGGCGACAATGTAAATCCTGGAACTCCAGTTACGGCACCCTCCACAACTCCTACCGGTGGTAGTACAGGAAGTAGTGGGGGCAGTACAGTAGGTGGCGGTGGAAGTGGAGGTGGCGGCGGAGTTACTTTTGATTGGGATGATTTCTTCGCTGGCCTTTTAAGTGGTTTGGCAGAATCTCTTTTGGAAGAAATAGAAGAGGACTAAGTTTGTTTTAATAATTATATAACAAGGCTGACTCTCCTTAAAATTAGTTTTAACTAAATCAAAACATATGAAAACTTCTATTCTTTTCTGTTGTCTTATGATTGTTGGCGGTCTTGCATTTGGTCAAAAAACCCTTCCCGATCCGGGTGGTTCAACAACTCCTAATACCGGAGCACCAGTTGGCGGAAGCAACGGTGCTAGTGGTGGTAGTAGTAGCGGTAGTGGTACGGTGAGCAGTTCTGGTAGTGGTGCAGTGAGTAGCAATGACGATGGCTATTTTCAACTTTGGCTTGATCTTGTAAACGTCTTCGTGGAACTTACAAATGCAGAAAAAGAAGAGGACGAATAAGTTTTACCTTTAACAACTTAAAAAGGGGATAACATCCCCTTTTTATTTGTTCAAAATACAACCGGATGTAATACTACATCAACTCTTCGGTTCATAAGCACTCCTTGATAAGAATCATTGTCATAAACCGGATTTTCAGCCCCCCAATCGCGGGTGTGAATCATTCTCTCAGGAATATCTTTTTGAATTAATAATCCATGCACCGTTTGGCTACGCATGCGCGAAAGCCATTCGTTGTATCGTCTACCACCAATATTATCGGTATGGCTAATCAATTGTATTTCGTATTTCTCCAGCAGGTTAGGTATAGAATCCAGCCACCGCGAAAGCATGATGGCTTGTTCCTCGTCCATGTAATAACTACCGCCTCCGAAAAAAATACTTTTGCTTATCTCTCCGCCTCTAACCTGTGCAAAGGAAGAAGTAGTTAATAAACAACAAAGCCCAATCAATATAATTTTGGCTAACCTCATTGTTTTTGGAAATGAAGATTCAATTTACAAAAAAAGAGTTTGATATTCGTAGTATGAAAATGAAACAACCATTAACAAATCAAGCATTCCATCTCATCGTCCTGTTAAGCTGTTTTGCTTCTGTTAATCTTTTGGCACAAAACAATACAAGCGAACAGATCGCTCCTGAGCTAGTAGGCAAATGGTGTTTTATCAATCTTTCATCTAATACAGCAGATGAAATAACGAATTCTTGTATCACGCTCAATGCTGACGGAACCTTCGAGGCAGTTCTTGATCGAAAGATGATTCCCAACGGCACTTCATTCGGTAATCTGCAAGATTCCGATTATGGAAAATGGTGGGTAAGCAATGGGAGAATTTTTTATCATTCAAACTCCAACGGTCAAGGTTCTTTTGCTTTTCAAAAAATGAATCACCCACGACTTGAAAACACACCCATGATCGTGTGCAGTGGAATTACATTTGCAACAGCTTCGAACCACGAACCGTGGTGAAATCATTATTCGATGCCCTGTAAAAAAATTTGACTGAAATCGTGAAGCAGAATTAATGCATTCAAAATTCCAGTCAACCTTTTTCGATTAATATTTAGCTGGCTGCCCCATAGCCGGCGTTGATTTCTTTATAAACTCGCGGATGTGTTCGTTAGACGTTGCCAAATCTTGCGCTCTCAAATACATCATGTGCCCGCTTCGATATCCTTCAAAGCGCATGCGATCTTTCATCTTTCCACTCGGATCGATATTCCACATCGTATACTTGGCGTCAAAGTATGTAGTTGCTCCGTCATAATATCCTGATTGAATCATCAAGTGCATGTAGGGATTTTCAGCCATCGCCTGACGAAGGTTTTCTCCTGTGCGATCATCTTTGTTATCCCAAGGATGAACAGGCCCGAACATGTTGTATTTAATATCGGTCTTGTATTTGAGTACATCGCGCAAATAATAATTGATTGCAGGTGTGAATGCATGTAGCCACGAAGTCAACTCTGAATTATAATCTGGCGAATCACCTGCTTGCATTTTATCTAAACCAAGGTAGCGTGAGTCAAGGCGACCGACTGTGAAATTTTTACTACGAAGAAGTTCTTTCCAAAAGAAATCAGTTGGCACAGAAAGATTGTGTTCCAAAATAGATTGCTCTGAGAGTCCAGAGTAACGTGACATCCTTGCGGCAATCTGTTTCTTCTTCGCATCATCAATGAATCCGCCCTTGGCTACTGCTGGAAGTAATTCATTCATCGTGAAATCTTCCACTTCAGGTAATACATCGTTCAAATCTTTTTGTTGAAGATCGGCAGGCAACGCTTTTTGATACCATGCCGCTGCTGCGAAATAAGGCACCGACAACGCATCACCGATTCTTCCATCACGCTTAATACCAAGCTCTGTCGGCGAAACTAAAATTACGCCATTGAGATACATCCAATGTGCATTTTGCAATTCCAATGCGAGACCTGAGACACGCGTAGTACCATAACTTTCGCCGATTAAATATTTAGGTGATGTCCATCGGTTGTTACGTGAAACAAAAGTGTTGAGCCATTCAGCGAGATAAGAGATGTCTGCATTCACGCCGAAGAAAACGGAGCGCTCTGTCTTCGGCTCAAGAATGCGAGAGAATCCTGTATTCACCGGATCGACATAAACGATATCAGCTACATCTAATATTGAATGCGGATTGTCGTGGATGCCATAAGGTTGAACGGGATAACCTTCATCGTCAATATTCAAAAGTTTGGGGCCGGTATACGCAATGTGCATCCACACCGACGCAGAACCAGGACCACCATTAAATGACAACATCAATGGACGTTTGCCTTTGTCGGTTATATCCGTGCGTTCATAATAGGTATAAAAAAGTGAAGCGATAACTTTCCCATCCTTGTCCCAAACCGGTTGTGTGCCTGCTGTGACTTTATAGGGAACAACTTTTCCTTTAATCGTTACTTGACCAGTAGAAGTCACTGCCGACTCAGCAGGCAATGCACGATCTGATGAACGATCTTTAGCAGGCGAATTTTCCTGTGAATAGGATATCAGAGAGCTAATGAAAAATAAAAAACAGATAGAGTATTTCATAGGTTAGATTATTAAGGTTCACAATTTAAGAATGTCAGCACAAACATTGATAAAATATTGGCGAATGGTTGAAAGCCCGTTTAGCTGGCGCATGATATTCTTTGCTAATTTTGATAATGCTCACCGCACAAGAACTGCAACGATACAGCCGTCAAATTTTACTTTCTGAACTTGGTCAGGAGGGTCAACAGAAATTAAAAGGCGGAAGCATTTTGGTGATCGGTGCAGGCGGACTTGGTTCACCCGCATTGTATTATCTCGCAGCAGCTGGTGTTGGTAGAATAGGCATTGTCGATTTTGATATAGTCGATGTCAGCAATCTTCAACGACAAATTTTATTTACGAGTGAAGATGTTGGAAAATCAAAAGCCGCAATGGCTCGCCAACGATTGGAGAAATTAAATCCATTAATAAAGATTGAAGTTCATGAGTGCGTTTTGAATTCCCAAAACGCAATGAACATCCTGGTTAACTACGATGTAGTAATCGATGGCTCGGATAATTTGCCTACGCGGTATTTGGTGAATGATGCCTGCGTCTTACTTGGTAAGACGTTAATCTACGGAGCGATCTTTCAATTTGAAGGACAAGTGAGCGTATTCAATGAGTTGCTAAAAGACAGAAGTCGTGGACCAAATTATCGCGATCTTTTTCCAGAGCCTCCACCACCAGAGATGGTTCCTTCGTGTAGTGTTGGTGGTGTACTTGGAGTTTTGCCAGGAATTATCGGGTCGATGCAAGCCAATGAAGCCATTAAAGTTTTAGCAGGAATCGGAACAACACTGAGTGGGAGATTGCTTCTCTTCGACAGTCTTGATTTTACTACGAGGTTTGTGAATCTAAAACCCAATCCAGATAATCCGGTGTCTGGAAAAAATCCGACGATTCAAGCTTTGATTGACTACGAAGCATTTTGTAATCCAGCATATCATACAACAGTGAAAGAAATTTCTGCACCCGAAGTAAAAAAAATGCTGGACGACAAGATAGCATTTCAACTCATTGATGTTCGCGAGCCGCAGGAATTTGAATTCGTGAACATAGGAGGAGTAAATATTCCTATGAACGACATCGAAAAAAAGATTTCAATGATCAAGCGCGACATCCCAGTGGTAATTCACTGCAAAAGCGGAGCAAGAAGTTTGCTGGCGATTGAAAAATTAAAACAACATGGTTTTACCAATCTATTGAATATGAAAGGCGGAATCATTCAGTGGATAGATGAAGTGAATCCGGAACTGACAAAATACTAATTCAGGGAAGTAAATTGAGACAATATGAAAGAGCTGCTGGAGCAGATAAAATTATGGGCGGTTGAAAACAAGCCAATGGTGCTTGCTCGCGTAATTCAAACGTGGGGATCATCACCGCGACCTGTTGGATCTGCGATGCTAATCTCTAGTGATCTTGAAATGGCAGGCTCTGTGAGTGGAGGTTGTGTAGAAGGAGCTGTAGTGAAGGAATCGAAATTAATTTTGGGAGGCAAGAAGGGTAAGCGTCTCTTTTACGGAGTTGCTGATGATGATGCCTGGGCTGTGGGATTAAACTGCGGTGGGGAGATTCGAATTTATCTACAGCCGTGGTCACAACGGAATGAAGTTCAGGAAAGACTCACACAATGTTTGTCGGAAAATAAAAGCTGCATACTGGTTTCTTCACTCAATGATGGAGAAAGTAAGAATGCTTTAATTACTTCCGATGAGCGGAAGTTTGGAGATGAAATCCCTGAAGAAGTTTTTATAAAAGCGAAAGAAGCTTTTGAAAAGAGAAAGCATGATTTGTTAACTGTCGGTGAAACTCAATATTTCATTCACGTTTTTCCGAAGCGAAGTCAATTGCTTATTATCGGCGCAGCACACATTACCTCACACCTAGTACAACTCGCACACGAATTTGACTTCGAAACAATCGTGATCGATCCAAGAAGTTTGTTTTCAAAAAACACAACATACTCCGTAAAGCCCGATCAGGTCATCGAAAAATATCCTTCTGAAGTTTTGAATGAATTTGAGCTTGGTCCTTATACGTATGCCGTCATTCTATCTCACGATTCAAAGATTGATGACGATGCGTTGCAGATTCTATTAAAATCAAATGTCGCCTACATTGGCGCAATAGGAAGTAAAAAAAATCACGCCAAAAGAACAGAGAGGCTTTTGGGAATGGGATTTACCACTGATGACATCGCTCGCATTGATGCTCCTATCGGAATCGACATTAAAGCGCAGGGTGCCAAAGAAATTGCATTAAGTATCATGGGCGCTCTGATCAAAACGAAGAACGCTTACCTATAGTTATCCGCCGCTTACCGGAGGAATAATCACGATTTCATCGTTTTCACTTAACTGATAAGAATCGTCTTGATAATTAACGCCCACCGCAAATGAAAGCGATTTGAGTTTTGAAAACTCAGGATGTTGTTGAAGCAGGTGCTGCCGCAAAGCAGAAATCGTATCGCCAGAAGCTAATTCCAACTCAACTTGTTTCGCCTGCAGTATGTCTTTCGCAATACCGAACGCTACTACTTTAATTTTCATTTTACAGATTCTAAAAATTCTTTAACCGTTTTCCATGACAATGTTGCACACTCATACCGTTCAGGAAAATCATGAACACCAGAGAATGCCAAAAATTCATCATCCAAAATTAATTCATCTGTCCTCAATTCCTTGTTAATGAATTTTAAAAAATTATCACAAATCGAAATCGCTTCCAGGAATTTCTTTCCTTCGAGATTTTTTGCTAGCACTGATGTAGAGGCTTTTGAAATAGCACAGCCGAACCCGTGAAAATGAATAGCGCTAATTTTATCTGAATCCGCGTCAAGGTAAATTTCAAATCGGTCACCACAAATCGGATTGTAAGCTTTTATAACATTAGGTGCATTTTCAATTTTCGTAAAATGAAATGGAGCATCATAATGAGCTTTGATCACTTGTGTGTACAATTTTTTTAGATTCTCTCTCACGACCAAAATTTTTTTAGTGACACTAAAGCATCAATCGCTTTATCAACATCTTCCTGAGTATTATAAATTGAAAACGAAACTCGTATCGTTGCATGAACGCCTAATGACTCGTGCAGCGGTTGCGCACAGTGATGCCCAGCACGCACTGCAATATTTTCATTTGCCAGAAAACCAGCTACATCATGTGGGTGAATGCTAGCCAAATTAAAAGAAACGATACTCCCAAAATTCTTTGGATTCCCAACGATCTGAATCTTATCAATCGATCTCAAACGATCTTTGAAAGTAGTAGTTAACTTTTTTGTATGGGCGATTGTTTCGTTCATGTCCAACTGACTAATGAAATCAATGGCCGAGCCCAAACCAATTACACCAGGAACATTTGGTGTACCTGGTTCGAGATTACCTGGGTAATCCAGAAACTCGGTTCGTTCAAATTCAACACTTCTTATACTCCCTCCACCATAAATGAGCGGATCCATCTGTTTTGAATATTCTTCTTTGCAATACAAAACACCTGTGCCCATCGGGCCAAACATTTTGTGCGCCGAGAAAACCAAAAAATCCACGTTCCATTTTTTCACGTCGATGGGATAATGGCCGGCACTTTGTGCTGTATCAATCAGGACAGGAATGTTTTTTTTATGAGCTGCTGAGATAATTTCTTCTATTGGATTGATGGTCCCCAATAGATTCGAAATATGCGTAACCGCAACCATCTTTGTATTTTGATCTAACAAAGAATCCAACTTCTCCAATTTCAACTCGCCATCAGCATTTACAGGAATGATTGAGAGCGTAGCTCCAACTTGTTTACATATTTGTTGCCAGGGAATCAAGTTTGCGTGGTGCTCCATAGCAGTAATCACCACACGATCTCCTTTCTTTAAATTCTTTTTCAAAAAACTATAAGCAACAATATTGATCGATTCTGTGGTTCCCTTTGTGAATGCTATAGTTTTCGGATTTGCCACTCCAATAAGTGTAGCAACTTTTTCTCTCACCTCTTCGTAGCGTTTCGTAGCTGCATTCGATAAATTGTAAAGTCCGCGATGAACATTGGCGTTTTCCTTTTCATAAAAATCCGTAATAGCCTTTACAACCGATTGAGGTTTCTGGGAAGTAGCCGCATTATCAAGATAGACCAGCTCCGGCCGATGTGAGAAAATCGGAAATTGTGACTTGATCGATTTCAATGACAGGGTCATAGCAATTAGAAGTACGAAAGATAACCTTTGAACATTAATTCCCTTTCTATGGTTTCTGTTTTTTGTCGAACTTCGTGCATTCATGGCATCACCACTACTTTTTGATAATCATCAGCGGCCAATTAATTACCTCCGCTTAGCAGTAACAGATCGCTGCAACCTGCGCTGCTTTTATTGTATGCCCGAGGAAGGCATTAAATATCTTCCAAAAAAAGACTTGCTCACTTTCGAAGAAATAGAACGATTGGTAACGCTGTTTGGTCAAATGGGAATTACCAAAATCAGATTGACTGGGGGTGAGCCATTTGTTCGCACTGATTTGATGGAGTTGATTCGCACGATCGTAAAAATAAAAGGCATCAATGATGTGCACATTACTACCAATGGAATCCTCACTGCGCCATATGTTGCCGAGTTAAAATCGTTAGGTATTGCCTCAGTGAATTTAAGCCTTGACACAATTGATCGCGAAAGATTCAAAATCATTACAAGGCGAGATGAATTCAATAAAACATGGGAGACGCTTGAACTTTTATTGAAATACGAAATCCCTCTCAAGATCAATGCGGTAGTGATGGAAGGAAAAAACATTGACGATATTTTGGAAATGGTGAAGCTCACCAAAGACCAAAATGTTTCCGTACGATTTATCGAAGAGATGCCTTTCAATGGTGAAGGAAGTCATTACTCCACCTTACGCTGGACATACAAAAAAATTCTTGAGCATATTCAACAGGAATTTCCTTCCATTCAGAAAATACAAGACGAAAAAAATTCGACAGCTTATCATTATCAAATTCCAGGTTACAAAGGAAATGTGGGTATCATCGCAGCATTTAGCAGAACATTTTGTGGAACTTGCAATCGCATTCGTCTTACTGCACAAGGCACTTTAAAAACTTGTTTGTATGACGACGGTGTTCTGAAAATAAAAGATTTAATGCGATCAGGAGTAAGTGATTTAGAAATTCAAGAACATTTGCTTCATGCTTTTTCTCACCGCCCGAAAGACGGATTTGAAGCGGAACAAAATAGACACGGTCATTCTTTGTTAGAATCCATGTCAACGATTGGAGGATAAAAAAAGGCCGCCCATTTGGGCAGCCTTCTCTTTTAAAATTAGCCAACATTAGAAATTTGGATTCTTCACAGCAGCACTATTGCTTGATGGAGGATTTAACACAGATTCATCGGCAGGAACATCCCAATAATCCAGGAAGTTGTAGCTGATCGTTGCGTTGTTATTCAACACACCATTGGCGCTGCCATCATTGTGAAGAAACTTATTACCATAAGAACCTCCACCATTGGAAATATCGTAGGTCCAACCCCATCGCCTGGCATCATAAAAAGATAATCCTCTAAACACCAGCGCTACTCTTCTTTCTTTCACCAACTCTGTTAGCGCTTGCGCTTGCGTTAAGCCTGTGCCCGATACAGCAGCAACCCCTGCACCTTGATAGGCTCTTACAGCATCAACATAAGTAAGGCCATCATCGATTTGTGTTTGATTGGCTGCTAAACGTATTTTGGCTTCTGCTATCATCAGCAAATTTTCTTCGTAGCTCGATCCGATGAAACACTCGTACTCACCAGCTGTTAAACTACCATAGGCGATTGTACCTGTAGGCGGTGGTGTTTCTCCACCATCATTCAAACTCCAGCGTGTTCCAAAATTCCGGTTGCTGTAAACAAGACTGTTATCAAAATTCGTCAGCCTTTTATCTCCCGCTTTGAAATTTTGAATCAACCGTTCACTTATTTTAAACGTAGATCCATCATTCGTTCCAATTGACATCGCAGAAACAGTACCTGCACCAGTAGAAAAGACAGGATTATTATCTCCCGACACGCCAGCAAAAACATTGTCGCCGGATTGAATGCCTGCGGTGGCAAGAGCTAAAACATTTGTCCAATCACCTGAGCTCATGGTTGTGGTCGATGACTTTCCAATCGTGGCGTTAAGATTCCCGTTAACGAATGGAGAAAGTTTATTGACTAAAATATTCCTCGCCAACATGGTTTTAATATTTCTCTTCCATTCGGCAATCGTTGGAGGATTGCCATGGCCTGTATGAAAATAGCTTGGAATCATAGCACCCAATACTTCCAGATAATCTGATGAGTTGCTAATGGTATTTAATATGGAATCCGCCTTCGTATAAAATTTGTCGGACGCAGCAATCACCTGATCGTGGAGCACATAATTATTATTTCCCTCACTGAAATTTTCATTCGTAGGATCGACCGTATCAATGATAAGTCCGGAGTAATACAATGAACCGACGGCAGCATAAGCCCATCCTTTCCACCAATAACACCAGGCTTTTATCGTGTTTGCTTTGCTCACTTTATCACCAGTATACGGTATCGCATCTGTATGTGACAGCACAATGTTGCAACCATTAATCATCGCGTAGGCATTTAACCATTGAAAATAAGTTGGGTTATAACCAGCACCGGTTTGAGCTCTGGTATTGTATTTTCTCATCAACGGAATGTTAGGAGATGTATTCACAATTTTAGTGGTACCATCATCAAGAATAACATAGTCAGGCACGTTGATAACACTAATTAATTCATTGGCTGCATCGGCACCAATCATATCACCAAGTAAATCACTATATCCATAGTTCAATGAGAAATAGGAATCACCAAGCCAGGTATAGGCCGGAACATTCTCTCCGTTCTGGAAGCCATTGGTATAGACTACGCCTTTTGCAAGTGTTGTTAATCCTTTCTGATTTACAATATTGGCCTCTATCGATGGAGCGTTCGGGTTTCCTACGTTTAGTTCATTCTTGCATGCAACTATTGCCAGCATCATGGTGGCAAAAGAAATCACGCTCATCAATTTATTTGTCTTTTTCTTTTTCATATGTCTTTCATTTAGATAGAATAAAAAAATTAGAAGCTAACGTTTAATCCCACCTGATACGATTTAAGATTAGGAATCGTACTATGATCTACGCCTCTGTCGAATGAAGAGTTGGCTGCACCAGAATTCACTTCAGGATCTGCTCCCGTGTACTTGGTGAATGTGAGCAAGTTTCTGCCTGTAAACACCAATTGAAGTTTTCTCAGTTGCTTGATGTTCGTAAATTTAGCAAGGTCAATTCCTAGCGAAACATTTCTTAGCCTCACAAACGAAGCATCTTCCCAGAAGAAATCTTTAGTGGCATTATTTCCGGCGCCGCTAGTGCTTCCAAATAAATTATAATATGGACTCGACCAATAAGCGGTGAAGGCACCCACTTCACCATTGATGTTTACAGGTTTAGCGAAGTCGCTGTGAATTCCATCACGATACATCCACTCTTTTGTTTGGTTATACAAGTGGCTTCCTTGAACCCAATCGAATTGGAATGAAAAAGTTAGAAAGCCCTTCACACCAAATTGATTGATGAAAGAAGTATTGAAATCGGGATTAGGATTTCCAATAGGTGTAGCGATAGCGGAGAACTGTATTTGTTTCGTCGTTAAATCAACCACGCGACCATCTACCATAGTATACTGACTAGCAGGATTTCCTGACGAAACGATTTCAGGATCATCAATTTTGCGTAAGGCTTTATATCCGTAGATCTGACCGATGATCTGACCTGGTGTTAAAACAAGAGCAGTCGATCCTGCAGCACTTCCTAAAATAATATCAGCACCTCCTGAAATGGAGGTGATCTTTGAAGTTTGATGACCGAAGTTGGTTGTGAAATCCCATGTAAAATTTCCTGAACGATAAACGGGAATGTTTAAAGAAAATTGAAAACCATTTCCTTCCATTCCAATGGCGTTCGTCAAAAAAGACGGCGCACCGGTTGACAAGGAACGGCTTGCAGGAGAAATCACGTTCTCGCTTTGGCGCTTCCAGTAGGTAAATGATCCGTTTACTGTCTGGAACCAATTGCCACCTGTATTGGTGTTTACTGTAAAGTCAAAACCTGTTTCAAATTCTTTTGATACTTCAACCTGGAGATGCGGATTATTTGGAACTTGTCGAATTGAATAGCTTGTTTCATTTCCAATAGGTCCTCCAGATAAAACTGGAATACGGTTAAAAGCTCCTGGTTGAATACCAGCTTCACCATAAGCTGCTCTTAACTTGAAGTAGGGAAGAATTTCTTGAAGGCTACTGTTCTTCCAAAAAGATGAAGCAGAAATAAATCCATCGGCATGTGGAAATGTAAATGGTGTACTTCCTCCTCCAAATGCAGATGACCAGTCACTTCTAAAACCGGCAGTAATACCACCAATGTCCCCATAATTAATTTTCTGATTTACTAAATAACCGTAGGTAACAAAAGGCTCAACATAACTACCTGTAGCGGTTGGGCCTAATGGAGCGAATGGGGCACTATAGGAAGCCGGTCCGATCATGGAGAGTGTGCCGGCATTTACAAGGTTATATGGAGGGTTGATGTCTAAATCAGTTCCGTACATTCCGATCTCGGTGTACTTTCTTTTTCGATAATCAAAAGAAACCTGAGTACTTGTTTCTATCGGTAAGTTTGAATGAAAATCATTTTTAAAGTCGGTGTAGACGTATGCCGTTCCTAAAAAATTCTGGAACGTATTGGTATAATGAAAGTAATCGATCTCTCCATTTTTGTCGGAACGATTATTATAATAAGCATAGGTATAATTTCCTGTTGGCCAGTGTGATGCATTTACATTTTGTGACTGATTGTAATATGTCCATGTGGCCGTTTCGTCTCTATAGTTAATGCCATACTTCGCATCTAATTCAACAAATCGGTTGATCTTGTAGTTAGCATTAAAACTCTGTATGATGTCTGTCTTATTATCAATGCCATCGGTGTATTGCTGGTAGAAATAAGGATTCAAACCGTTCACACCCAAAAAGCTTCCTCCTTGCGTGTGCGCCTGATACTTACCATCAGATCCTAGAGTAGTGAGATCAAAGAAAGGTGATGTATTTAAGAAGCCATAGATGTTGCTCACATTTCCTTGAGAATTTCCGTAGCCATAATTGTTTCCACCGGCTGCTCCCAAACCGGGGTGCATTGTATTTTTGGTGTACACCAACTGCGTGGTAGATCGGAAAGTAAAGCCTTTAAAAATTTCTGTTCCTACATTTACCGACAAGTTCGTTCTATCTACATAACCGTTTTTCAAAACAGGTGAAACTGTTCTGTTGTTGGCAACGGACACACTGAAATCAGTTTTATCTCCGCTACCTGAAATGCTGATGGCGTTGTTAGTTGTAGTACCTGTTTGAAACACTTGCTTGAAATGATCATAATATTTAAGGTTAGCATTGTAAGGTTTGTCGGCTACGTTTTGCGTGTTGATAATTGCATATCGAGTGGGACCACCATATTCATAAGATATGCCGGGATAATTACCGTATGCATCTAACGTCAATGGAGTATTCGATGCATCCACAAGATTATTATTTGAATCTGTCAAATAAGGATGAAGGCTTGCTTTACCCAAGCGATTATCAACATTGATATACTGGTTAGATGCGTAGCTAGTAGAGAAGTTGATATTCAATTTTCCTTTCTTCCCTTTTTTAGAAAATATTTGAATAACTCCTTTGGCTCCTTGTGCTCCATAAATTGAACTTGCAGCAGAGCCCTGCACCACTTCCACGCGATCGACATTAGACAGATCAAGCGAGTTGAGATCGGTGGCAGCAACTTGAACACCATCTACCAGAATCATTGGAGAAGTACCTCCTTGAACGGTATTGATGCCTCGCAAAAGAATTTGTACCGGATCACCAGGGTTTCCACTTATCGATGAGATCTGAGCTCCAGCAATCTTTCCGACAAGTGCTTGATCAATAGAAGCCGTTGGCGCGGCTGGCAACTTATCGGCGGTAATCGACTCTACCGCGATACCCAATTTCTTTTTATCAGTCGCAACCCCGGAACCTGTTACAACAACTTCTGCCAGTTGTTTTGTATCAGTGCCCAGCTGGATATCGATAACACTTCGCTGCGCAATTACAGTTTCCAGTGTTTCCAATCCGATAAAAGAGAAAACAAGCGTACCGCCATCAGCAGGAACAGACAGTGTGAAGCTTCCGTCTGCATCGGTAACTGTGCCAGTAGTACTTCCTTTCAAAACGACATTAACACCGGGCAAGACTGTTCCATCTTCTTTGGACGTTACTTTTCCGGTAACCACTCTGTCTTGCGCAAACAAACCAATTGCAAAACTGAATGAGAAGCACATCAGTAAAAACTTCTTCATAATAAATGGGTTAGTTGAAAAATTGATTTTAGAAAACGATCTTTTTGGGATCTTATCAAATGTCCATTGAAGACAGAAGTTTTCTGTCCTACAGAGTAGCGTAATTATTTTAATAAAAAATTAACAGTTAGGTTACTCGAATACCTCATGATGAGAACGACTTCTTCGATTTTTTGAAAGTCGACAAACGCTAACGCAACAAAGGTGATAGCAGTCTAATACAATTTGGGTGAACTGTACTTTTTTTAAATCGTACAGATTAGGTGTTGTGATAATTTACTGTTCAATCAATCTTTGATATAAGGTAAATCTTCCCAATAGGTTTAGGAAGGTTAATAAATTAAGAAAAAAAACCTCGGAAGGCGTCCGAGGTTTTTTTTGTTACAGCTTACTGTGTGTTGATTAAAAGTACTTGTTATCCATTCCTATTTTTATCGCTTCAGATTTATTGGATACCTGAAGCTTCACATAGATATTCCGAATGTGAGTTCTCACCGTCTCGGGAGAAATATATAACACATCAGACATTTGAGTATACGTTTTTCCTTCTGCCATTAAGGACAGCACTTCTTTCTCACGATTACTCAATGGAGAGTTGGCATTTAAATGAAAATAATGGATTACGATTTTTGCGATTTTAGGACTGATTGGCGCTCCTCCTTTTGAAAGTTGATCAAGGGCTGAAATGATTTCGATAAAATTTGAACTCCTTTCAATGTAGCCGGAAGCACCTGCTTTCAATGAATTGATCACAAAATCAGTTTCCTCATAAGAGGTTACAATAATAATATCAACGTGAGGGTACTTTTCTTTTATCATCTCGGTAGCCTTTACACCGTCCAGGCCAAGAAGATCAATGTTCATCAAAATAATTTCAATCTTCTTTTGAATTACTTCTTTCAGCAGATCTTCGGCAAATAAATAGCTGCCGACAACAACGTATTTCTCAGAACTATTCACAATGTGTGTGTATGATTCTAGAAATACCTTGTCTGACTCAACGATGGCAATTCTTCTTTTGAAATTCATATGTGGTTTTGGTTGTGGTTGGATTCATTGGAGTCTTAGCATCTTAATATAAGAGGACGC
>DASYTA010000004.1:0-7824 GCA_036002745.1 Cyclobacteriaceae bacterium
GCTTAGGTTAAACAAAGAGTTTGAAGTTGCAGAGATACACAATTATGGATACGACAACGGACTTATCGGAGTTGAAACTAATCAGAACGCATACTATCTCGGAAAAGAAAAGTATTTCGGCTTGGTAGATGGAGTTTACCAATTTAATGAGAAGAAAAAAGAGAGCACTTATTCTTATCCCCTGCATCTGACGGGAGTTGAAATTTTTTACGGAGAAGTTTCAAGTCGCAATTATTCGGATAGTGCTTACAGCTTTTTTAAGATTCCTTACAAGCCAATACTGCCTTCCAGTAAAAACCATATTACATTTTATTTTAACAGAGTAGATAAGGAGAATCCTAAATCGGTTCAGTATAAGTTCTTTTTAGAGAATTTTGATAAAGCTTGGTCGCAACCCACGGATCACAAAATGGTGACCTATGGAAATTTGCCCCCGGGTAAATATGTGCTTCATGTAAAAGCTATTAATCATAGAGGTGGTTGGGATGATCAACCTTTAAGTTATGCGTTCACTGTAAAAGCGCCGTTTTACCAGACGGCCACATTTATTATATTGACAGTTTCGCTGATTGCAGGAGTCATTCTTCTAGTTTCTTTTAACAAGGTACGTGCGCGAATGCGAAAGGCGATTGAGATAGAACGCATAAGGCAACAAGAACAGGAGCATCTGCGCAAGGAAATTGCAAGAGACTTTCATGATGAAATGGGCAATCAACTTACTCGCATCATTAATTATATCAGCCTGATGAAACTAAGCCAGAACGGGCATGCCGTAGAATTTTATAATAAAGTGGAGGGCGCAGCAAAATATTTGTACACCGGCACGCGTGATTTTATCTGGAGTATTGATCCCGTGAATGACGAGCTCACAAAGTTATTTTTTCATATTCGGGATTTTGGAGAAAAGCTATTTGAAGAGAAAGGAATTCACTTTCGGGCGTATAATGAATTAAAAGAAAAAGTTCAGCTGCCTTATGGATTTAGCCGGGAGGCCAATTTGATAATCAAAGAGGCGATGACCAATGCATTTAATCATTCGCAGGCAAAAAATGTTTCGTTTACATTGAGGCGATCGCCGGAAGGATTTGAAATGGAATTAAAGGATGACGGTATCGGATTTTCTCCCGAGGAACTTGAAAAAACAAATGGCCTTTCCAACATGCGCACAAGATCGAGTCGAATCAGATCCGATATAAAAATCATCAGCGAAGCCGACAAAGGCACTGAAGTTCATTTAGTATTTCCAGAATTTAAAACCCAAACTGTATGAGCAGCGAAATAAAAAAGAGAGTGTTGATTGTAGAAGACGACAAAGAGATACGAAATAGTTTTATGGTGATCGTAAACAGTTCCGCTCAGTTTTCTGTAGTGAACGGTTACAGTAGTTGCGAAGAGGCAATTAAACATTTAAGCATTGACAAACCTGATATTGTATTGATGGATATCGAGCTGCCGGGAGGCATGAACGGAATTAAAGGAGCCAAGATCATTAAGGACAAGTGGCCAACAGCTGATATCATCATGGTGACAGTCTACGAAGACAGTGATATGGTGTTTGAAGCATTAAAGTCTGGCGCCAGCGGTTATATTACTAAGAGTGCTAACTACCGGGAATTGCTAAGTGCCCTGGAAGAAATCAGCAAGGGAGGAGCGCCAATGAGCAGCAAGATCGCACGCCTCGTGATTGATAATTTTCACGTGAACCCTAACAGTCCACTTACTAAACGTGAAACAGAAATTCTTCAACTTATCTCAGAAGGGAAAACGTATACACAAATTTCAGAGCAACTTTTTATTTCGAAAGAAACTTCGAAGACGCACATTAAAAATATCTATGCCAAACTTCAGGTGAATTGCAAGTCGGAAGCAATTGCGAAAGCGACTTCAGAAAAGCTGATCTGATTTATTTTTTCAGCACACTTGGGTTAATACAAGTGTGCATCGTTCCGGATTTATAAAATTCAATAATATTTTCAGCTGCAACCTTTGCCATGCCATTGCGTGCTTCCACTGTCGCTGATCCGATGTGGGGAAGTATTGCCGCGTTAGGCATGGATAGCAGTGGATTATCGGCATGCATAGGTTCAGGATTAGTGACGTCAAGTCCGGCTCCCCAGATGACGCAGTTGTTCAAGGCTTCAATCAGATCTTCTTCATTGTGAACTTTGCCTCTTGAAGTATTGATAAAGATCGAACTCGGTTTCATTTTGCTAAATGAAGACCTATTAAAAATTCCCTGAGTTTCTTCACTCAACACGCTATGCACGGAGAGTACATCACTTTGTCTCAGCAATTCATCAAACGTAACATAAGTGCATCCTAATTCTCTTTCTGCTTCCTCATTGCGAGTTCGGTTGTGATAGATAATGTTCATGTTATAAGCACCGCGACAACGCTGTGCCATCACCATACCTATTCTTCCCAAACCAAAGATGCCGAGTGTTTTTCCGGTTAACTGAATGCCTAGATTTTTTAAAGGCTCGAATTGTTTCCATTCTCCCTGCTCAATCGTTTTGTGCAGGTAAAACATTTTTCGCGACACGGCGATCATCAACCCAAAGGCTACATCAGCCGTTGCTTCATTCAAAACATCGGGCGTATTACTAACGGGTATTCCTTTGTTGGTAGCTTCCTTTACATCAATGTTATCGAAGCCTACAGCAAACTGTGCAATAACATCCAAATGACTGCACTCGTTGAAAAAATGTTTATCTAATTTATTCGAGCCAAGTGAAAGCAATGCGTTTACCGATTTCGTAGACTCAATTAATTGAGATTGAGTCATTGGGCTGCCTCCCCAAACGGTTACATCAAAGCCTGCTTTGGTAAGAAGTTCTTCAGCTAACGAAGGAATAATTCGGGTGATTAGAACTTTCTTTGCCATGTCACAATTTCAACAAGTTAGAAAATTCAATTCTGATCTCGATTAATTATTGGGCGTACCAGTTTTTCAAGCGAACCTCAATCTTAGGATTCTTATCATTAACTAGTTTCTTAAAAGCTTCAGTGTCAGCCAAGCCACCTTGACCGCGGTAGTGGTAAGGATATACTACTTTAGGTTGAAAAGCCAGGACCGCCTCAGCGGCTTCATTAATGTCCATCGTGTAGGGGAGATTCATGCACACAAAAGCGACATCAATATTTTTCAATGATTTCATTTCGGGTACACCTGCTGTGTCTCCGGAAGTATAGATTTTTTTGTTTCCAAAAGTGAGTACATAGCCATTGCCTCTGCCTTTGGTGTGCTTTGCATCAGCGGATTCTGGTAAGTTATACATGGGTATTCCCAGTATGTCGATGTCCAGTTGAGTAATTGATTGACCATTATTCACTACTACTGCTTTTGCTTTCAGATCTTCGGGAAGTTTGTCGGCTACGGCTTGAGGCACAATCAGTTTGGCGTGAGAGAGATCAATTGCTTTAAGTGTTTCGAGGTTGAAGTGATCGCCATGAACATCTGAAATCAGAACCAGATCAGGAGTGGCAATTCCTTCAAACAATTTTGCTCCACCTTGTGGGTCATTATATATTGTCTTTCCATTGAAAGTAAAAACAAGAGTTGCATGATTAAGAGGTTGGATGGTGAGTGCACCTTTTGATGTTTCGATTACGTCTGGTGCAGGCCTTTGTGCAAAGCTAGTGCTAACGAGTATGGTAAATAGAAAAGCAAGAGTTGATTTCATATAGTTGGATTTGAATACCAAATATAAACTCTTGGCGATGCCAGGCAACTGATTTTTACACAAAGGGAGAACCTGAAGGAATCAGGTTATAGACTTACCTAACCAGGTCTTTATAATGCCCAATAATAAAGCTTTGAATCGTTTCGTAATAGGCTTCCAACTCCATTTCGTCCAAATCGATGAGTACTTGATTGCCGTTGGTCATTGACACCTGAACTTTGTGGAGGATGTTGCTTTCATCTTTGATGAGTGTTATTCGCTCTATTTCTTTCACCTTGAATACTCCCACTTCTTCGTTGTTCTTGTACTCAATGGCATCGTTAGTAAGTTTTAAAAAATCATTGTAGTTTTTTATGCCCGATCTAAGTTTGCCCACAACAGGCACAACCGTGCAGATGAGTGCCCAGATGAAGAAACGAACATGGTTAACTTCATAGTAGAAATAGATAAAGCCGAAAATGATGGGTATCAAAAGATAGATGAGCACTTGCGTTTTTAATTTGGTGCTGTGATTTCGGAACACCACCTGGTCTTTTTCTGGTTTAATGTGCACAGGAAATAGAAACTCCTCCCATAAGATCAACGCCATGATTACTACGGCAAGGCCTACCAACCCCATTCCAAGCGTGGCACTGCTGCCACTCATTACCACACGCCAGCTGACGTTGAAAATCTGAGATGATAAAAATCCAGATAGGACAAAGATGAGCATGAGCATGCCTATGCTGAATTCTTTGGGGTAGGTATGTCGAATAACTTTAGCCATGATTAAGTAATTGTGATTTACCGCGAGTATAATGAAAAATAATTTCTTACCAGCACTTTTTTACGCCACCGCATGCATCGCGTTTGTTTAATGAGACTTAGAAAATTCGTCAACAACTGAGAAAGTGGCAGTTGCGCCGATCTCAATTCGGGTTTTGAGATGGATCAGTTATTTGGTTTTTATTTTAAGTCCGTTACGACACGAAGTTAATCGATAGAAGTCGAAAACGATTGTTATCGTTACTTAGATAGCAATCTATCCACAAAATCGAATTTAAAGCATTCAACTCTTTTATTTTCTTAAACAATACTTTATCATGGGAAAGAAAAATTTTCGTTCATGAAAAAGTTTTTACAAAACAATTGGATCATCCTCACCATCTCTACGGCCATTGTAGCAAGCATTTGGATGGCCATTCGAAACAAAGCTACCATTGATAGGAATAGTGCGCTTCAATTGCAATCCGCTAGCGTAAAGAGGCTGGTGAAAGAAATATTAAGTGAGACTGTACACGGCTTAGATCTTGGCTTGCGCGGCTTTGCTATCTCAAAAGAAGAAAAAATGTTGATTCCTTATCGAAAGGCAATAGAACAAAACGCACACATTTTTGAAGAACTGAAAATTTTGTTGAGCGAACAAGGCTATCCAAAAATAGATGAACTAAAAAATGTTCGCAGCGAAGTGGATGCTTACATAACACTTTGTAATGAGATGATCGAAACGGTAAGGACGGACACCACTGTGAACAAAATGAAGTCTATGCTTTACCAGGACCCGGGTTACGTTGTTTGGAAAAAGTACGATGACTTCTCACAACCTTTAAATGCATTTGAAGATTCGATTTATCAACAAGCGCTAACCAATTACAATACAGCCATCCGGTATAACCTCATCCTTCAGGTTTGTATTGCTATATTAATATTGCCAGCCCTTTATCTTTTCATGAAGCAGCTTCGTAAGGAAAGAGAGGCCCGGCAGAATTTGCTATTAGAAGTAGAACAAAACGACCGCAAGTTGGTTTTTAATCCAGGTACTGAACGAATCACGGATGCTAAACTAGTGATCGATACGTCCATCAGAAATTCTCAGGCGGCTTCAGACTTTATTCAAGCAATGGCCAGCGGAAACTACAACGTGGAATGGAAGGGATTAAACAAGCAAAATAGAAATTTAAATAAAGAAACTATTGCCGGTAACCTCATCGACATGCGTGAAAAATTAAAACGACTGAAAAAAGAAGATGAGCAACGCAACTGGATGAACGAAGGACTAGCAGCGTTTTCTGAAGTGGTGCGCAATTACCAAAGTGATTCCAAAGAACTGAGCAACAGGTGTGTGTCTTTTTTAACCAAACACCTTAATGCACAACAATCCAGTTTATTTGTTTTAGAAGGAGAGGAGCCTGATCAATACTTAGCACTTACAGCTTCCTATGCTTTCGACAGAAAGAAATGGATTGAAAAGAGAATAGAAATTGGTGTAGGGTTGCTTGGGCAGGCTTACTTAGAAGGCGATGTAGTGCAAATCACAGACTTACCAGAAGATTACACATACGTTACTTCTGGCCTTGGAGGAGCCGCGCCCCGTCACTTGATTATTGTTCCGGTTAAATACGATGTCACTACAGTGGGGCTTGTGGAAATGGCATCGCTATCTTTGTTTGAAGAGCACCAAGTTGCTTTCTTAAGGAAGGCATGCGAGTTTCTTGCTTCCGCAATCCTGAACACAAAGACAACGTATAAAATGAAGCATCTATTAGAGCAAGCGCAGGTCAACGAGGAGAATATGAGGCAACGTGAAGAAGAGATGCGACAGAACATGGAAGAACTTCAAGCTACACAAGAGGAATTAGTAAGAAAAGAGAGAGAGACTCAGTCGAGGCTTACTGCGGGGGCGTTGTGATAGGAATCAGAATCACAATGCCAAAGGGATTGTAAACAGAAGATTTTTAATTCTCAGCGAACTCAAACGTTTCTACATCCGCGTTTTTCAAGATCTTTTTCCTGTGATTCATTCCCCATTCGGTAAAATTCACGATAATTTTTTCGAGAGACTTTCCATAAGGAGTAATTTCATATTCAACGGTAATCGGTTTGGTTTTTAATACAGTTCGAGTAATAATCTGATTGGCTTCAAGGTTTTGCAATTCCTTTGATAACATTTTTGTTCCGATACCATTAACAGTGCGAAGCAATTCGCCAAAACGCATTTTGCCTTTGAATAATAGAATACCGATCAACTGAATTTTCCACTTGCCGTTCACTACATCCATTGCATCAGCAATAGCTAGCAATCGCTCGTGGTGATCGGTTCCGCAACTGTTAGGATTTTGAGCTTTTGCTGGTGTGGATTCACTTAGTTCATTCTGCAAGAGTTCGGTCATCATAGTTGGTGTTTCTCTGCGAACAGGTACTGACTCAATTTAGTTTCCTACAGGAAACTAGTTTCATCCGAGAAATCCATGGTGGTGCGGTGAGACCGTTGCCACAACTTTGTTTTTATAAAATAAAAAATTATGAAAAGAGATAAAGTGATTTATTGGATTGCCACAAGCCTGATTTCGGCTGGCATGTTGATGAGTGCGTTCATGTATTTGACTAGGAACCCTCAACTATTGAAATCGTTTCAAGAGGCAGGTTACCCTACCTACTTTATTACAATTCTTGGCACAGCTAAGTTGTTAGGAGCGATTGTGCTGCTTATTCCGGTCTGGAGTAAATTGAAAGAGTGGGCGTATGCAGGATTTGCTTTCACATTTATCGGAGCGGTTTGGACGCATCTAGCTACTAACACGCCATGGATAGCACCATTTATTGCATTGCTGATCTTGTTGGTTTCGTACTGGTTTAGAGTAAAAGCTAAGTTGATTTGAATATTTAAAGTTCATTCTGAGATGAATTACAAATCTGAAAATGAATAAATAAGGATTTGGAAAAAATGGGATTTGCCGGATTAACTGACTTGCAGTGAAGCTTCTTTCATTAGTGTAGCGAGCGATGCTCCAAAGTCAGAAAATACTTTTGCTTCATTTGCATTCGTCATCTCAGCTTGGCAGGATACAATAATTCCATCTTCGCAGAATAATGCTCCCCACATATTTACATCAGAATCGTGAGCGAAGTGCGGCTTGTTGTGCATCCAATTTACTATAAATTTTACGGTAATGTCGGTCAGGAATTTTTTTGATAGAGAATCATCATTAGTAAGAATGAAGAAATTTTTGAGCTCAGGAATATCAATCTTAGTTGCTCCATCTATGTTCACTAGCGATTTGTATTGAGGACCAAAATAACTTCCTACATAAAGATCAATTGCAAGCTCAGCAACGCTGTTGACAATCTTAGCGAAGAAGCCTTTCTTGATTTTATTTTTGGA
>DASYTA010000005.1:0-1822 GCA_036002745.1 Cyclobacteriaceae bacterium
ATTATTGATGATTAAACTCTCATAACTCGGAGCAGGAGAACCAATGGATTGCAGTGAAGATATCCCATCCATATTGGTAAGGGTGGCATTGTTGGAGATCTCCAGCAATCCTGCAATGGTCGTCAGATTGTTTAGCCCGTCCAGATTAATCAGCTTCGGATTGTCAGTAATGTGAGCACCAGGGTATGGACCCCCACCGGCACCTACGTAAGTGAGCAACGAAAGCCCCGTCAAATTGCTGAGATTGTGATTGTTAGTGATGAACAAATCCATATCCACTTTTGTAAGATGATGTAGGCTATCAAGATTAGTTATATCATTTCCTGAAATAGTTAACGTTCCTGATAGTTCCGTGCAACCATACGTAGAAGGAAAAGCATTTACATCAGCCTGTGATGAAAGTGTTATAGGACCAACGCACTGTCCATTAGCAGAAAATGAGTACAGGACTGTTAAAAAAACGAGAGTGAAAAATGGAGTCTTCATAGCTTACTGTTTAATTCATGGTAAGTTATGTCCACTTCTTTTAGCTGATCAACGATGCGATTCGCCTAATTAAAAAACCTGCATCATCATTACTTTATTTTTCATGAATGAATATAGTTTCGACTTAATTACTGGATAGCCTGATGGAGGCAATTGAATTTAATTGCGCCAGAGCTTCTGCTACCATTTTATTCTTACGCAATTGGGTTTTATCTTCGGCTGCGCCGTGTCTATCGAAGTAGTCAACAAGATTTTTCTTCAGTCTTTTGTTAGTATGAACAAACTCATTCTTTTCCAACCGCATCAATAGCACAAAGTAAGCTTGATCAACAAGCACATATTCACTTATTACTGTTTCTTTGCCGGTGTCGAGATTCACATTATTGGATTCGCAATCAACGGAGTATAACTTATTTAGGGTTCCGGAGTAATGTGTGAGAGCTGCATCAAAGCTCGTCTTAAACAATTCTTCAACTTCTGGATTTGGTATTTTGGAGTTGAGTTGCGACAGCGGCTTATATTTCGGCTGTACTTTAATTATGATCGAGATAAAAACAGATTGCACTCTGGGCTGAGTAAATTCTTTTCTGTAGTTATTCTTACTCATTTGGTAACAGTAATTGTCTTTTGTGGCCAGCGGATTTTTTTTTGTGATTACAGAATTATTGATCTTCCATGCATTTTTAGTCAATTCAGGAATGATGACTTTGACCGAATACCGCAAAACGGAGATCGCTGAAGGAAGGCTTTTAAAAATATCCTCGAGATGAATGCCGTACGTTTTTAAAAAATGCTCTTTCAAGAACAGGTTCGTTTACCCGGAAGGCAATGAAATCATGATATGCATTAGACCTATAGTTGCCCTTTGCTGTTTGTAACACATCAAAGCCCAGCTCTACTCTCTTGTGCTGATCGCGCCCTTGTTCATAGGTTACCTCTTTACCATTTTTTTTCCTTAACCTTGAAAATAGAATCGGCACTGCTTTGTTTATTCCCAACGAGTGCCCAAAAGTATCCGCCTCATAGTGACACAACACACCGAGGGCAAACGCATACTCTTGAATATTTTGTGACTCTTCCAGAAGGGCA
Organism: Cyclobacteriaceae bacterium; assembly: GCA_036002745.1. Lineage (GTDB taxonomy): Bacteria > Bacteroidota > Bacteroidia > Cytophagales > Cyclobacteriaceae > ELB16-189. The sequence goes on from DASYTA010000005.1 coordinate 1,576, forward strand.
TTGACAAAATCGCCACTACGCATGTAGTGAACAAGATTACTAAACTCCAAACTTCCCAAGGGATAATAACCAATGTCTGGCATAATTGCACCACCATAGGCGAACGCGTGGGCGTTCTTGAGTTCTTCTTCTGTAGCACCCGGGAATTTATATCTCAGTAGTGGCTTGATATATTTTTCCCATGATGCATCGATGAGCGCTTCATGAGCGAGCAAAGAAAACGATGAGGTAGACTGAGGGTAGCCTA
>DASYTA010000006.1:0-7535 GCA_036002745.1 Cyclobacteriaceae bacterium
GCGTTGAGTTGACAAGAAAAGTAAAATCCGATCAGCGCGTATCACACATTCCTGTAATTCTTCTAACCGCGAGAACAGCAGAAGAACAGAAGTTAGAGGGATTCGAAGCAGGTTCAGACGAATACCTTACCAAGCCTTTTAATTTTGAGTTACTGATGTCGCGGATACGCCACTTGATTGAGCAGCGTGAGAAGTTTCAAAAATCTTTTCCAAAGCAGCTCAACGTAAAGGCAAGCGAACTGAACATCACTTCGTTGGATGAAAAATTCATTAAGGATGCCATTAAATGCGTTGAAGAAAATATTGGATCAGCTGAATTTTCAGTGGAAGATCTTGGTCACCATCTCGCCATCAGTCGTGCGCACTTATATAAAAAAATACACGCTCTAACAGGAAAATCACCTTTGGAGTTTATCCGTACTATCCGATTGCAACAAGCAGCTCAGCTTTTGGACAAGAGTCAACTCACGGTAGCGGAAGTTGCTTATAAAGTCGGTTTTAATAACCCTAAATATTTTGCAAAATATTTTAAGGATCAGTATGGCATGCTACCTTCGGTGTATTCAGGAAGTAGAAAGAATAAGAGTTGATAAATTTCTATAGAGGAATCAAAATCGCCACTTCAAAAACTCAAATCCACACCCTCTTCCAATTTTTCGGAGGTTACTTTTGCCTTACTAACCGAAAATTAAAGAGTGCCAAAACGAAAAACTAAAGAAGCGGAGTTTTTTTCTTCTAGTGATCGAAATGTTCATCTATTCAGTTGTTATTGTGCTCTTGTATTTTGTTTTTGCTCGATAATTTGATCGAGATGCTCATCTTAAACACAAAGTTTTTTTCCAGTAAATAAGTCAGGTGTTGCATTGTCTCATCCGCTGTTCGAAGCGGTTTGAATCATTCTATACCCAATCAAAAGACAATCTATACCCATCGAAGACTTTTAAGACGCCTCATTTAGACGATTTCGTACCCTTCTCAGGTGGCATGTGCCGATACCTTTGACGCATTCGATTGCAGAAATTTTATCTCTTCAATCGGCTTCTTTAAAGAATGAATATGATGCGACAATCGGTAATAGCGAAGATTATTTTATGTCTAACCCTTTTTTCCTGTGCTCGACCGGCATACGAAAAACTTTCGGACGGGGTCTTAGTACGCTTGAAAGGTGAAGGCACACGACAGGTAAAACTTCAGGTTGTTGCTGATAACATCATACGTGTAGTCGCTTCTCCTTCTGATACATTCTCTCGCGATAAGAGTTTGGCTGTTTTAAATGATCTAAAAATTGCATCCAATTGGAAGGCAGAAAAATCAGGAGATAATGTAACGCTATCAACAAAGTCTCTTCGTGCTATTATTTCTCTTATCACGGGTGAAGTAAGTTTTACGGATTCAACAGGAAAAGTATTGCTCTCGGAAAAACGTGGTGGTGGAAAATATTTCGAAGCAGCTAAAGTAGAAGATTATGCTTGTAATAGAATTCGCCAGGTTTTTGAATCCAGCAATGATGAAGCATTTTATGGTTTGGGTGGCCATCAAAATGGACAGATGAACTATAAAGGTCAGGATGTTGAGCTGGCCCAACACAATATCGTTGACGTAATTCCTTTTCTCTACTCATCAAAGAATTACGGAATTCTTTGGGACAATTACTCCATCAGCAAGTTTGGTGACCCACGGGATTATCAACCGTTAAATTCCATCGATCTTTTTACTAAAGATGGCAAACCCGGCGGACTGACAGCCACATACTTTGTGAAAGACAAAGTTGTCAAGTCGGTGGTAGAAGATAAAATCGATTATGAGTTTTTAGAAACACCACAGGTAGAAGATTTTCCGAAAGATGTTTCCAGGTTCGGTCACGTAGAATGGGAAGGTTTTGTTTCGTCATCGAAAGAAGGTGAGCATAAATTCGTTGTATACTCTGCTGGTTATGTAAAGGTTTGGTTGGATGAAAAATTAATCCTCGATAAATGGAGACAAAACTGGAATCCATGGACCAACAAGTTTACGCTCAACATTAAACCGGGAGAGCGTCACAAGATAAAAATAGAATGGACACCTGACGATGGCCGCTACATGGCCATGAAACATCTCGATCCTGTTACATCAGAAGAACAAAATCAGCTCAGTCTATTTTCTGAAGTGGGTTGTCAAATCGATTACTATTTCATACAAGGATCGAATGCCGATGAGGTAATTAAAGGTTATCGCACGCTTACTGGCAAAGCGCCAATTGTTCCTAAGTGGGCAATGGGTTTCTGGCAAAGTCGCGAACGGTATCGCTCCCAAAAGGAAATCATCGAAGTCGGAAACGAATATCGCAAACAGCATATTCCCATCGACAACATTGTGCTGGATTGGCAATACTGGGAAGACCCGAAATGGGGTTCGCATGAATTTGATGCAACTCGTTTTCCGGATCCGAAAGGAATGATCAATGAGCTTCATAACGATCTGCATATGAATCTCATGATTTCTGTGTGGCCAAAGTTTAACAAAGGTACTGCCAACTATGATGAGATGAACAAGAATGGTTTTCTGTTCACGCGCAATATCGAGAGAAGAAGAAAAGATTGGGTAGGAGTAGGGTATGAAAATACATTCTACAATCCTTTCAAGGAAGGTGCCGGAAAATTATTCTGGAAACAGATCAACAGTACGCTTAATAAAGATGTGGGAGTGGATGCGTGGTGGTTGGATGCGACTGAACCTGATATACACTCCAATCTTTCTATTGAAGAACGTAAACTAAATATGAGCCCGACTGGCATGGGCCCCGGTGCAAAGTATTTCAATGCCTACTCGTTGCTCAATTCGAAAAATGTTTATGAAGGTCAGCGTGAATCTTCGCCAGAAAAACGTGTCTTTATTTTAACACGATCAGCCTTTGCAGGGCAACAACGCTACGGTTCGGCTACATGGAGCGGAGACATTGTTTCGCGATGGAGCGATTTCAAAGATCAAATTGCAACCGGAATAAATTTTTCATTGTCGGGTATTCCTTATTGGACGATGGATATCGGTGGTTTTGCTGTTGAGCATCGATATGAGCATGCAACAGGGGAGACCTTGGATGAATGGAGAGAGTTGAATAACCGTTGGTTTCAGTTTGGCGCGTTTTGCCCGCTCTTCCGCTCACATGGTCAGTATCCTTTCCGTGAAATCTATAACATTTCTCCTAAAGGTCACGAAGTTTACAACAGCATGGTCTACTATGATAAGATGCGTTATCGACTCATGCCCTATATCTATTCATTAGCGGGTGCCTCTTATTTCAATGATTATACAATCCTTCGAGGTCTTGTGATGGATTTCAATGATGATGCTAAAGTTCGAAACACCGCAGATCAATATATGTTCGGTCCATCGTTGATGGTAAATCCAGTTTATGAATATAAAGCAAGATCAAGATCAGTATACTTACCCTCAACGTGTGGTTGGTATGATTTCTACACTGGCAAACATTACGAAGGCGGTCAGACTATTCAAGCGGATGCACCACTCAATCGTATTCCACTTTATGTGAAAGAAGGATCCATCATTCCAGCTGGTCCAGAAATAGAATACACATCTGAAAAAATTGCGGACCCCATTACACTTTATGTGTTCACAGGAAAGGATGCACACTTCGAGTTATATGAAGATGAAAGTATCAACTACAACTACGAGCATAAAAAATATGCGACAATCACATTTGATTATGAAGAAGCCTCGGGCCGATTGACAATAAGAGATCGCAAAGGCTCCTTTAAAAATATACTGGAAGAAAGAAACTTCCAGATCGTTACTCTCAAGGGTGAGATGAAAGACCATTTGGTTGGGGTGAGCTTAACGGCACATCCCGATCGCATGGTTCATTATTCCGGAAAGGAGATTTCGATCAACCTGAACAAAAAGTAAAATGACTTACACTAAAACTAAACCTAAAACAAATCCATGATGAAAAATGTTTACCGAAGTCTAAAGATTGCTTCCGTATTAATTTTTTTGTCAGTGTTTGCTTATGCGCAAAAGCAAGTATTGACAGGAAAAGTGACGGATCCATCGGGCACTCCTCTCCCCGGAGTGACGATCCTTGTAAAAGGCACAAGCGTGGGGACATCCTCCGATGCGCAGGGAGTCTACTCGTTGGAGGCGAGTGGCGATGACGTGCTCGTGTTCTCTTTTATCGGTTATGCATCGAAAGAAATTTCAGTTGGTGCTCAATCGGTTATCGATGTAGCCATGACCGAAGACGTTGCCGCCTTACAGGAAATAGTAGTGGTGGGATACGGCACACAAAAGAAAGTGCTTAACACAGGCGCGAACCTTCAAGTTGCTGGCGAAAATTTACAAAGGCTAAGCACCACCAATGCATTACAGGCGCTTCAAGGTCAAGCACCGGGTGTGCAAATCACTTCTACATCAGGACAGCCTGGTTCGGATATTCGTGTAGTGATTCGTGGCCAAGGAACAACCAACGGATCCGGTCCGCTTTACGTGGTGGATGGCGTGCTGACAGGAGATATCACTTATTTGAATAACAATGACATCGAGTCAATCTCTGTATTGAAGGATGCTGCTTCTGCTGCAATCTATGGATCGCAGTCTGCGAATGGTGTTATTCTTGTGACCACCAAATCAGGTAAGTCTGGAAAATCACAAATCACATTTGACACATACTATGGGGTGCAGAACGTAGCGAAGAAAATAGACATGCCCAACTCTCAGGAGTATGCTACCCTCATGAATGAGGCAGCTATCAACTCGGGCAAGCTTCCGTATTTCACCAGCGAACAAATAGCAGCGATGACTCCTGGCACAAAATGGATGGATCAGATGTTTGCTAAAGATGTTGCTACAAAAAACTATTCGTTCGGTGCATCTGGTGGAAGTGAGACTTCAACTTACTCGGCTTCTCTTTCTTATGTGTCGCAAGGGGGTATTGTAGGTGGCCCTTCGCTATCTAATTATGATCGTTATAATTTCCGTATCAATTCGCAACACAAGTTGTATAAAAACATTGTGACGCTGGGCGAGAATTTAAGTTTTGCTTACACTAACAACAATGGCATCGGAGTTGGTAATCAATACAACAACTCTCTTCGCGCTGCATTCAACACGAGTCCTTTTGTGCCGATGTATGATGCCAACGGAAATTTCTATGACAATAGTAATTCGACATGGAACTCGGGTGAAGCAAACCCTTATGCTGTTATGGTGTACAACAATCAAAATAGCAATGACAAGCAAAAGCTCTTGGGAAATTTGTTTTTGCAGATTGAACCAATCAAGGGATTGAAATACCGCACTAGCATTGGTATGGACTACAATGTTTCCCAAGGTAACTCATATACGCCAGTCTATAAACTATCAGCCTATGCATTCAATCCTTACAGTAAGGTGAGTCAGTATTCCGGAAAAGGCCAGTCAATCATCTTTGATTATTTACTTAGCTATGCCTTTCAAGTTCAAGATCACCAAATTGATTTGATGGTGGGCACTTCCTATTACGAAAACAAATACACCAATCTTTACGCAACCAATGGTGATGCAGTTTTCAACACGGTGGATCATGGGTGGATAACTACAGCCACCAATAAATCAACTGCTTCGGAAATTGGATTGTCAGGAGGGCCTGACGATGCATCGTTAGAAAAAAGGTCTTCTTACTTTGGTAGACTCAATTACAATTACAAAGAAAAATATTTGTTTAACGCCACTTTCCGAGCTGATGGTTCGTCCAAGTTTGCACCCGGTCACCAGTGGGGTTATTTTCCTTCAGTATCTGCGGGTTGGGTAATGACCAATGAAGAGTTCTTGCAAGGAACCTCCAATTGGCTGAATTCTCTTAAGCTTAGGGGAAGCTGGGGGCAAGTAGGCAATCAGCGTGTGCCAAGTTTTCAATATATGGCGTTGATGCAATTGGCAACAACGAATTACACATTTGGTTCTACTGAAGGGCTACTCACACCAGGTGCTTATCCTCTTACGCTTTCGAATCCGAATCTTACTTGGGAAACTTCCGAGCAATCCAACATCGGCTTTGATGCAAAATTGCTGAGCGGTAAGCTTACCGCTAGTCTCGATTGGTATTCGAAAACAACAAAGGGATTGATCGTGCAGGCTCCAGTGCTTGCAACTGCGGGAGCAAATGCTCCTTACATCAATGCAGGAAATGTTTATAACAAAGGAGTTGAGTTAGCACTTAATTACAGCAGCAAGGTAGGAGAGTTGAATTATTCCATTGGAGCAAACGGTGCGTATAACCACAATGAGATGGGTAATATCGGCACAGCAGATGGTATCATCCACGGCCAAACAAATCAATTGTATGCTAACTCAGGTGAGTTTTATCGAGCGGAGAATGGACATCCCATCGGATACTTCTGGGGACTTAAAGCGAACGGAATTTTTCAAACTGAAGATGAAGTGAACAACTATAAATCTTCGACAGGAAAAATAATTCAACCCACTGCACTGCCTGGCGATGTGCGTTATGTTGATCGCGATGGTAATGGTGTGATTGATGATAAAGACCGCAGTCAGATTGGAAACCCTAATCCTACTTATACTTTTGGTTTCAACGTTGCCGCTAACTACAAAGGATTTGATTTAGTGGTTCAGGCAAATGGTGTGGCAGGTAATCAGATAGTGCAATCATATCGCGAGTTGTCGAGTCCATTCAGCAACTACACAACGCAAATTTTTGATCGTTGGCATGGACCAGGTTCTTCCAACACGTTGCCGCGATTAACAGAAGACAACCGCAACTGGACTTCGTTCTCAAGTTTGTATATACACAATGGAGATTTCCTACGCATAAGCAACATCACCTTAGGCTACAATCTTAATAGACTATTGAAAGGAAAAATTCTAAACAGCTGCAGGTTGTACGCTTCGGTACTCAATGCATTTACATTCACAAAATACACAGGTATGGATCCTGAGGTCGGATTTGGAGTAGATCCAAAAGTTGATCCTATGGCATCCGGAGTTGATGTGGGTTATTACCCAAGACCAAGAACCTACATGGTGGGCATGAACATTAAATTTTAAAAGAGAACGACTATGAGAAAGTTTAAAATATTTTTCAGCGCACTTAGTCTAATGATTGCGACTTCGTGTGGTTTAGATGTAAAACCATTGGTACAAGTTTCAGACGCCAACTATTATTCTAATCCCGATCAGGCCTATACGGCGTTGGTAGGATGTTACGATGGGCTGCAAGTGGTTTGGGCCAGCGGTGTGAGTTTGCCAGTGGCATCCGAAATTTTTTCTGACAACGCATTTGGAGGAACAGGTAACAGCGATGGTTTCAGTTATCAAATGATTGATGAGTTCGATAAGACACGCTCTACTGCTGATCAAAACACTTTTCAGGATAACTGGAGTGCTTATTACAAAGCCGTATTTCGTTGCAACACATTGATTGGCAAGTTGCCTCAAGTGAATTGGGGAACAACTCCACAACTGCAAGCAACTTATGAAGCTGAAGCTCGCTATCTCCGCGCGTATTTATATTTTGATATGGTTAGGCTTTGGGGAAATAT
>DASYTA010000007.1:0-3431 GCA_036002745.1 Cyclobacteriaceae bacterium
CTGATCTCCAGCTTCTTTAGCACCTTTGGCAAAAACTTGAAACTCCCATTGACCCGTTGCTACTTCTGAGTTGATACCTTCTACATTAATTCCCGCTTCAAGACATAAGTCCAAATGCTCCTCAACAATGTGACGACCGAAAGCATTTTTGGCACCTACACTGCAATAGTAAGGACCTTGTGGTCCCGGATAACCATTTTCAGGGAACCCAAGTGGTTTATCAGTTGCAGGATTCCATAAGAAATATTCCTGTTCGAAACCGAACCAAAAATCGCGATCATCATCTTCAATAAGTGCACGACCGTTAGAAGGGTGAGCTGATCCATCAGGGCTAAGAACTTCACACATTACCAAGAATGCATCTTTTCTTCCTGGATCAGGAAACAATGCGACTGGAGTTAGCAAACAATCCGATGAACCTCCGGGTGCTTGCTCAGTAGAGCTACCATCGAAGCACCATTGCGGACAGCCATCAAGCGTGCCGTCAAAGTCCCTAACTACTTTTGTTTTACTGCGAAGAGATTGAGTGGGCTGGTATCCGTCTAACCAGATGTACTCTAATTTTGTTTTGCTCATAGTGGTTTTAAAATTTATTTGTTGATGTTACTAGTGGCCAATTACCATTCTACTTTTTTAGCTATCACTTTTTCGCTCGGAGTTTCTGGCTTCTCTATCATCTTTATTTCTAACTGCTTTCCGTATTCTTTCATCTTATTCTGAGTGGTAACGCGATGGCTATCCCACAATTTCTGCCAGCCAGTTGCACTTTGCTCGTTCATTGACTTCACCTTCCCAGTTTCTACCATGTTATAGTTTCGATCCTGTTTGTAATAATGAAACATGAAGTTGCTGAAGTGATACCGATACTTATTATCTTTTACCTCAATGAAAATCTTGTAACTGACTCTTCCTGATAATTTTTTTAATATACCAGCCTGTTGGGTATAGACTAAATATGAACTTTCACCTTCTACCTTCCCTTGAATAGAATCTTTTTGTGAAAGCACGGTCTTATCGTTTAAGGTATTTACCCAACTTAATGCATTGCGAAAAAGCAATTCTTTTGATAGCGAGTCAGCTACTACAACATTGGAAAAATCCATCACACCCACGGTCGCGGATTGACCCTCGCAATTTGTTTTCAGGCTTAATCCCAGAACAACGATCAGAAAAAAAGTTTTCATCAGTTAAAGTAAAAAAGCATTCGACATTTCTGTCGAATGCCCGTTAGTGATTTTTAATATTTATAAATAAAAGCTACTCCAAATGTCTGTTGGGTGCTAGTGCCATTGCCATCCTTATCCTCATAATATTTAACATCTCCAGCTTTTGTGTTGGTAGCGTTGTCAAGTCTCAATTCTGGCTTTACAATTAAGTGTGCATCAGCTAATGTAATTGGTGCTGTTATGGTCAGCGAAGTATTCTTCGTACCGATATACCGTACATAGTTTTCATCATCGAAGTATTCATAACGTACACCAATGCCTAACACATCACTGATTGCATAATTAGAATACAACGCTACACCACCCCATGATGGTTTGTTAGATCCATAGGCTGCTTTGATGGCGTCGCCATCAGCTCCTGTTGCTTTGAAGTTGTAAAACCCATAAGCGGCGTTAAGGCCGAGATAAAATTTGGTAGTAACCTGATAGCCGGTGGTTAAGTCAAATAAATTGCGAGTATAGTTTTCTAGGAAAGCATTTCCAGTAGTAGTGGCAACAGTTGTTAAATAAGTGTCATCGCCATATCCACCGATGTAATTCAAGTATACATTGAATCCTTCTTTTGGCTTTAGATAGAGTTGAGTAACGAGTGATTTTTGAGAGTTGTTGTCGAAAAGGTTATCCCAGTTATTTACTAATCCCGCCATCAATATTGCCTTTTCGGAGAATGCATAAGTTGCTTTCATCCCTATGTGATAGAAGGGTCCGTTATTGAAGAGATTAGAAAGCGAGTAATTGTAGTTGATCGGAGCATCAATCACTTCATACCCAATGTGGGTACCGAATTGACCAACGGTGAAACTTAACTTATCCGTTGCTCTGTAAGTAAAGTAAGCTTGTTTGATAGCAGCCGAGGTTCCTATCAGTTGGCTTTGGTAATTGTTGCCTGGTATCCAGAGGTTGGTAGATCCTTTTGTATTACCAAAGTTTCCAAGTTCCGCGTTAGGACCAAAAGTCAAATCAATTACTAAATCAGATTTTTTATCAGTATATGAAAACTTGGTTTGCACAAGGCCCAATGCAAACTGATCATTGAGCCTATCGAATGCGCGACCTACAGGAAATCCTCCGTTGGCAGCGGGATTACCCATCAAGGTTCCAGATTTTGGACTATTGAATGCATGCAGAATATATGAGTCGATATATCCTGACATGGTGATCTTTGGTTTTTCTTCTTCCTTTTTTTCAGTTGCGTCCTGAGAGAATGCCGGAATTGCAACGGCAAAACTAAAGGCATTGAATAAGGTGATTTGTATAAATTTTTTCATGGTTATGTCTTTGGTTTAAGTTTTAAAAATGATGTAAAAAGAAAGGGCGTAACTACGCCCTTTCAAATTTCGTTAAGCCGCAGTTTCTTTTTTTCCTAAGTCTACAGGATAAAGATTTTCACCATGCTGGCTGAAGTCGCTACCGATAAGTTTTTCTTCAGAGCTTACTCTCAAAGAAGAAATCAAATCAGTGACTTTAAGTATGATGAATGATCCAACGGTTACATAAGCGATTACGATTACAAGCCCGATCATGTGTACTTTGAAAAGAGCAGTTTCGCCGAAGAACAATCCGTTGCCAGTAGTATTGGCCGCATTAACCGCAGTGTTAGCAAACAAGGCAGTCATGATCATTCCCACTAAACCACCTACACCGTGGCAAGGGAACACATCCAAAGTATCTTCCAATGAAGTTTTAGATTTCCAATGAACAACAATGTTACTGATCATGGCAGCAACCGTTCCGATGAACAAGCTATGAGGGATAGTTACGAAACCTGCAGCAGGTGTGATGGCAACTAAGCCCACAACAGCACCGATACAGAATCCAAGGGCAGAAGGTTTTTTTCCGCGAACTACATCGAAAAGAACCCAGCAAAGTCCAGCAGCAGCAGAAGCAGTGTTCGTTGTCGCAAATGCAGAAGCTGCTAATGCTCCTGCGCTTAATGCACTACCGGCGTTAAAACCAAACCATCCGAACCAGAGTAGTCCAGTACCCAACAATACGAATGGAATATTAGCAGGGGCGATAGCAACTTTTTCAGCAGACTTGTCTCTTAAATAAATTGATGCGATCAACGCAGCAAAACCAGCCGACATGTGTACAACAGTTCCACCTGCAAAGTCTAGAACACCAAGTTTAAATAGGAATCCGTCAGGATGCCATGTCCAGTGTGCCAACGGAGCATATATAAAGAGTGAGAATAGAACCAGGAAG
>DASYTA010000008.1:0-2736 GCA_036002745.1 Cyclobacteriaceae bacterium
TGAGGCCAAACGTTATTACGATGAGATTGATCTTGTTGATAAAGTACAAAAAAAAATTCTACGAGGTTTTCAATTCCCGTTTCAAGCAGCAATAATCGGCGCTTTCTGTCTCCTAATCGTTTTTTTATCGCTTTACATTAAAAAAGAAAACGTCTTCTTTAAAGGCACGTTCTACGTTACTTCAGCAACCTATTCAATGCGCAAAGATTGGTCTTCCTCAGGATCGATTAAAGCGAATACAATTCAATTTTCAAATATATCAGAGATTGAATCGTCCTTTGTCGCAACAAAAAAGAAAGGAAACTACTTTGTAATAATTGAGAACAAGAGCGAACCCTTGTATCTAAATGATTTGGCAATTACAAAGGGAGCAACCGTTGACTGGACATTATCAAACGGAGATCTCGGCATTCACATTTCAAGAGACTCCTTGAATCCAATCGTCACTTCGCGAAAAGGAACTGTTAATGTCGAAGTCACCGGTGACACATCTTTCCACAGCAGTTCAGTGTTAAGTGAGGTTAATCCTGCTATCATGCAATTGCATTCTATTCGAGCTGTTAAGGATGCCGTGAGAATAGATCTAAGCAAGGTCAATGCTTGGAGTTTTGATGATATGATGATCGATAGTCTTGATATAATGAAAAAAGTGCAAGGTCAAAAGGATGTGGACGAATTCTACTCCACAATGATCAAGGGAAAGATAAAAGTTCGTGAAGGAGGGAATAGCTTTGAATTGCAGCATGGCGACAATATTCATTTTGAGCAGCTGAAAACTAGACACTTTTCCATACGTTCAGATTCTTCACTGATAAGAATTGATTTGGAAGGTACAGCCAGCAAAATAAAGGCCGGGCCCAAGGAATATGAAGATTGGCTGAATCCAACATATGCAGAATATGTTTTCCATGAAAGTTGGATTGCATTCTTTTATAGCTCTTTTATTTTCTTGTGGGGAGTGTTATGGAGTTTGAATCGAATGTTCTTTAAACATAATACTAATGATTAAGATTAGCATCCTTATCTTTTCCCTAATCTCGTGGGGCTTGTTTGCACAAGATCCGGTTTACGAGAAGGCAAAAAGCTTGAAAAACAATGTAGTGCTGATTAAAGGTCGCACTTCAGGTTTCGGTTTCATCGCCGCGGTCCAGGAAGGTTACGCATACATTATAACCGCAAGGCACGTAGTCGTAAGTAAAGAAACGCCGGATACGTTAAAAGTAATTTGGTGTAATAAGAATCTACAACCCGTTAAGGTAACGAGTGGTGTTTTGTCCAACCCGACCTATGACGTAGCGATCTTCAGAGTAAAGGCTCCTGTAGATCTTGATTGGAATCCAAAGTGCTATTCAGATGTAATTAATCAAAATATGCCAGTGTCTTTCATCGGTAAGAATGAGGACTGGTATGTTCCCACCAGTGTAAACACCGGTGCAATTTTCAATGAACCCTCACCAGACAATCGGATCAAGTTTGAAATGAGAACAATGCCAGGCACCTCTGGCGCACCTCTCATTAATCAATACGGAATTAACGGGTTAATCGTAGATGGAGGTACAGATGGCACCGGTGATTTTGGTATCGCCATAAATATGACCATGATAAAGTATCTTGTAGAGACTGAATGGCGATTGCCGTTCCAAATACAGGGTGTTAAAGTTCAACAAACAAATGATGCTGCCTACCATGGCGAACTTCCCCAATCTACGAAGGTTGGATATGGAGGCCCGCCGTATTGTTATTACTATATGCGTTATCACAATGTAGATGTGAATTTAGTATTCGATAATACCGGACAGCAAGTCTTGTCTTCAGACGCAAGTTTTATAGTCGAGGAGACAGCGAGTGAGGGTTGTCCGTATCAAACAGCATCACCAAACACTCAAAGATTCACAATGGAAAATTTCAAGATACGAGGTGATAGTGTCTTAATAAGCTACTCTGGTGATAGGGGTAATAATCCAGCAAGTGACCTTACATTGAAAGGTCGGATAGAAAAAGATCGAATCATTGCATCGCTATTTAGTAAAAGGATCAATATGCCTGATCTTTCGCTCGTGTATCGGATTCGAATGGATTTTCAGCTGGAACCTAAAAAGGGTGATGGTATATCTCCGCCAATGAATAATAAGGAGAAGATAGATATCATTGACGAAAGGAATTTGGAGCGTGCGAAAAATGCCAGCAAAATAGGCTCGGGTGATAATGAGTTAAAGGCATTTTCGACAACGCACCTCACAGGAAATTTTGAACTATTACTTCAAAATGGTAGAACTAAATTAATTGGTGAACTAAATGCCGATATCAAGGAAGAAGCAAGAGATCAAACAGCATTTCGCATAAAAAAGATATATGAAATTTATGGAGCTCCACAAGGGTATCGAATAAACAGGTTTGAAATCGAAGATGCAATTGAAACAAAGATCGAACTGGATTTTTATCAAAAAAGCTGGCATACAACAGAAAGCTTTACTCGCGGACCACTCATTCAGATGGCTTGGCAAGGTGATTCCGGTAAAGAGGATGATCGAATCGACGGCTGCTGGATTGAGCCCAAGCTAAGAAAAATAAAGGTATACCTCGAACGAGAGTAGCACTAAAAGTTATATAATGGCCATGCGTTATGTTAAGTAGCTTTGGCATCTGGGCTTACCCAATCTTCATAGAAAGTTTTTTAGCGTTGGCATTTCAGAACTCAATCTCCGTACTTTACACGGGCTGGTACGGTGTTTGTGT
>DASYTA010000009.1:0-3814 GCA_036002745.1 Cyclobacteriaceae bacterium
CTTTATTGATTAGCCAGATTTTGTTTTGTTTGTTTCCGCTTGCTTCCAATTCTACAAGCACCTTTTGAGTATCGTGCGTGTCCACATACTTTCCAACGTAGTCGGCAGCAATAGGCAAGTCCCGAGTCGCCTTGCGATCTACAAGCACAAGCAATTCCACTTTAGCCGGTCGACCCAAAGAAATCATTGCATCCAATGCAGCTCGAACAGTTCTTCCCGTAAAAAGAACATCATCAATTAACACCACATTTTTTCCTTCAATGACAAATGGAACACGATTTTCGTTGGCTTTAACTGGTGTATCGCGCCTACGAAAGTCATCGCGATGAAAAGTGGCATCAAGATATCCCAAAGGAACATTGACTTTCAGTGATTTAAGTCGCTGATGAATTAGTTCAGCCAGAAAAACACCTCTCGGCTGCAACCCCAGAAGGACGCAGTTACTGAAATCAGAGTGGTTTTCGATTAATTGTTGGCAAAGGCGGCTGAGAGTGATGTCGAGTTGTTTGGAATCGAGAATCAGTTTTTTCTGCATGCCAGCGCGAAAATACGGGAAAAAGTCAACAGTCCACAGCTCGCTGACCATAGCTAATGCTAAAATTGAAGAAATTTGAGAAAGTAGAACTCAAGGCCAAAGGAGCCTCACGGCAAAAGATATTCAAACGGCAGTTTGTATAATTCCGTGTTTTCCCGATATTTGCACTCCCTTTTTAGGGAAAGACTCATTTAAAACGATTTTTATGGCAAGGGTTTGCGAAGTTTCAGGCAAAAGACCAGTGGTGGGCAACAAGGTGTCGCACGCCAATAACAAGACAAAACGCAGGTTTTACCCCAATCTGCACACAAAAAAGTTTTTTGTGGCTGAAGAAAACAAGTGGATTACCCTAAAAGTATCCAGCAAAGTGATCAAGACTATCAACTTAAAAGGCATCAGTGCAGTGCTTAAGGAAGCGCGCCAAAAAGGAACGCTGACCGCCTCTATTTAAATTTTAAAGAACCATGGCAAAGAAAGGAAACCGCATTCAGGTGATTTTGGAGTGCACCGAGCATAAAAACAGCGGGCTGCCCGGCATGAGCCGCTATATCACCACCAAAAACAGAAAAAACACTACCGAGCGTATTGAATTAAAGAAATACAATCCGGTGATGAAAAAAATGACTCTTCACAAAGAAATTAAATAATCATGGCAAAGAAAGTTGTTGCATCGCTTAAGAAAACAGACGGTAAAAATTATGCGAAAGTGATCCGTGCTGTGAAGTCAGAAAAAACTGGCGCATATATCTTCAAAGAAGAAATTGTTGCCTCTGACCTGGTAAAAGAAACCTTGGCTAAAAAAGGTTAATCTTTTTAGAAAAAGAATTGAACAAAAGTCCCCGCGTGGGACTTTTTTATTTTATTTATGTTAATAGTATCATGTCGCTTCTGTCAAGTTTATTTGGGAAAGAAAAGAAAGAATCGCTCGATCAAGGACTGCAAAAGTCTAAGGAGAGTTTCTTTGGCCGACTAGGAAAAGTTTTGGTCGGAAAATCGTCTGTTGATGATGAAGTGCTAGACAACCTCGAAGAAATTTTGATTTCGTCTGATGTTGGCGTTGACACTACCTTAAAAATTGTAAAACGAATTCAGGACCGAGTAGCCCGCGATAAATATGTTGGTACCAGCGAACTCGACAATCTTTTAAAAGAAGAAGTTGGAGCATTACTTTCAGAAACAAATAATTCAATTGAAAGTGATTTTGAAACTCCAGCCGGAACAAAGCCTTACGTAATGATGGTGGTTGGCGTGAATGGGGTTGGGAAGACAACAACCATCGGCAAGCTTTCTGCCCAATTCAAAAAGAAAGGTAAGAATGTTGTTCTTGGTGCAGCTGATACATTTCGAGCGGCAGCTGTTGATCAATTGATCTTGTGGGGTGAGCGCACTGGTGTTCCTGTCATTTCAAAAGGAATGAACACTGATCCCTCTGCGGTGGCTTTTGAAGCTGTGCAGAAAGGAATTGAGTTAGGTGCTGATGTGATCATCATCGATACAGCAGGACGACTGCACACCAAAACCAATTTGATGAACGAGCTTTCTAAAATTAAGCGTTCCATCGAAAAAGTATTACCAGGTGCACCACACGATGTACTTTTAGTTTTAGATGGCAGCACAGGGCAAAATGCAGTGATTCAAGCGAGAGAATTTACGAAGGCAACCGAAGTAACATGTCTTGCCATCACCAAGCTTGATGGCACTGCAAAAGGCGGAGTCGTTATCGGTATTTCTGATGAATTTAAAATCCCCGTAAAATATATTGGCGTAGGTGAAAAAGTAGATGACCTACAGGTATTCAACAAAACTGAGTTTGTTGATTCATTATTCAAGAAGAGCTAGGCTATTTCTTTTCAGGAAGAATCTTGACCTCTCTCCATCCAAATCTCCAAAATACTTGGTAGTTAAAACCCCACCACGGACTATTTTGGACGACGCCATACCCGGGCATATCGTATGTTACAAAGTTTGGGTTGCCGTGCACAGTCGGTGCAAATTTCATTCGAGCGGTGTAACCCAGCCAAAGTCCCTTCCAGATTTTCACTCGAAGGCCGGTAGTGAGTTCACCCCAGTTTCCTGACGCGTTCGGATTAGATGGATTTGAGGTAAGTGGAGAAAATAAATGCTGTGGAGTATAGGTGTAATTGACCGATTCGCTGAAAACAGAATGACCAGCACGAAAGCCAATGAAAAACATATTTCTGTCTGGATCTTTCCCAAGAAAATTCACATCAATACCTACGCGATAATAAGTTCCAGAATTGGTATAGTCTCCATTGTGTATCAGAATGTCTTTCCCCCAGGTGCCAACATCGACTGCCAAATAATAATTAGCAAAATCAACATCACCATTAAGTTCCCAGCCAGTAAATGTATTGGTGCCAATTGTTTTTCCGATGTCAATCAAATCTGTTCCCACCCGAAACCCTGAAGGCCTAAAATCCTTTTTCGGTTTTGGTGCTTTTGCTACTTTCTTTTCTTGCCCAAAGGTGAAGAGTGCAAGAAAAATTAGGAACACGCTAATAAAAAATCTGATAGTTGACAGCATACGCTGAAGGATTGTTGCGATTACCTGAATAAAGGGTGGGGTCTACCAGTAGAGAAGTACTAAATTCTTTTATCTGCGAGTCCTTCAGGTTGCTATGTAAAACCTTCAGGTTTTGGTAATAGGTAAATGCACCGCAGTCCTTTGCAATAACTTTCGTTTGGCCAGTATAGCTAACCTGTAAAGTATCGAAACCGGCTTTAGTACTGTCTGAATTAGTATGCCATATGACAACCGAAGTAATATTGCTGTGAATATCTATTGGAATCAGAATTTCACTTACTGAAGCATTTACCTTTATGATGGTGTCAGTACCTGAAATGGAAATTGCTTTGATACGAAGTGATGAATCAAGTTTATTACTTTCTTTTTTGAATTGAATATGCATGTTATTGGTGGCCGTAATTAGGCAATTACCGTCATTGAGGCAGCTCCCCAATACCAAGCAAATTCCTATAATACCAACGTATTTCATATCGAGCGCAAATATAACCGTTAACCCTTGGCTACTTCAATTTTTCGTAATTTTGTCCCCTAACTTTTTCCGTTTTGAAAACCAAAGGCCTTCGTAAGAATAAAGTCAACATTGTAACGCTAGGGTGCTCCAAAAACCTGGTGGACAGTGAAGTATTGCTCACACAATTAAAAGGTAGCCAAATTGATGCCACACATGAATCGAAACAGGACGATGCCAATATTGTTGTCATCAATACCTGCGGATTTATCGATAATGCCAA
>DASYTA010000010.1:0-10172 GCA_036002745.1 Cyclobacteriaceae bacterium
CCTTTCGGAACTGTGTAGCCTACTTGAACATTTTTAAGCCGCGTGTAAGAACCATCCTCCAAAAACCGAGTTGATATTTGCGTATTGTTTCCTGAAGCATTCCACGATGCTCGGGGATACAGATTTGTAGACCCCTCACCAGTCCAGTGATTTGAGAAATATCTTTCTGTTACATTAAAAGGTCTGTAGAACCCCTCGATGTCTCTGTTCAACACTGACAGAATTTTTTGCCCATAGGCACCCTGAAAAAATACCGAGAGATCCCATCCTTTATAATTAAGCGCAATGTTAAGTCCACTTGTTACTTTCGGAATTGCACTACCTACATGTGCACGATCATTGCCGTCAATGACACCATTACCATCTTGATCTTTAAACTTCACATCTCCAGGTTGGATGCGCGATGGTCCAGTGCTTGGTCCTTGCACCGCATGTGTGAATATGTCGGTTTTGTTCTGAAATATTCCTTCCATCTCGTACATATAAAATGAACCAACCTGATATCCTTTTTCAGTTTGTGTTACATACTGTGAACCGTATTGTCCACCAACAATAGGTGAATTGACCGCGAGCACTTCATTGTGTATCAAAGCAGCATTCGGACTAATTGAATAAGTTAGATCTCCGATCTTGTTCGTATAGTTCAGGGAAAGTTCAAGCCCGCGATTTAATATCTTTCCATTGTTAACAATCGGCGGCGAAGCCAATCCGGATGATGTTGCAATGGGTTGATTGTTCAATAAATCAGAAGTGATCTTATTGAAGTAGTCCAGTGAAACAGTCATTTTACCATTCCAAATGGCAAGATCAACTCCGGTGTTCAACTGATTGCTCGATTCCCACTTTACATTCGCATTGCCCAATTGAGAAACTGCATAACCCACATTCTTCGCATTTCCAAACGGATAGTTGTAGCCAACTCCATAAGCATCAGAGAATGCATAGTTAGGAATCTCCTGATTGCCGATCACTCCATAGCCAGCACGCACCATGAGTCGGTCGATCCATGTATTGTTCATTAAGAAAGATTCCTTGTCAACTCGCCAGCCAACTGACCCTGCATAGAATGTTCCGTAACGGTTGCTTGGACCAAACCTTGATGAGCCGTCCCTTCTTATCGTAGCAGACGCAAGATATTTTTCATTAAAATCATAACTGACCTTTCCAAAGAATGATAACAGATCATTTCTGGACCTCGATTCAGAATTTGTTTTTTGACCAAGCCCGTTGCCAAGATAAGTGAGTGTAGAGCTCTGATCAGCAAACTGAGTATCTGTGCCGGTTACATTGTAGAGTTCCGTCTTTATTGCTTCTGTACCAACCAGAAAAGTAAATCCATGTTGGCCGAACGTTTTAGTGTAGTTAGCGAAGTTGCTAAAGGTAAGCGTGTAATTTCGATCGTCATTTACAGTAAGGCGATTAGGGTTATTAACTCTGTTTGCCGTTCCCCAGTTACGATCAAATCGTCTCTGATTTTGACTCGTGAAGTCAACACCAAAATTGGAGGTAATTGTTAAACCTTCAATTGGTTTAATTGTCAGATAGAATTTTCCGAACAAGCGATTAGTAATTCTCTTGTTCTGATTGTAGGCAAGCATTCCAACGGGATTATACCCATCTCCAAAAAAATTGTAGAGCGTTGGCTTATCAACAAAATTTCCGGTGGAGTCATAAATTGAAACTGCAGGAGATCTGAAATAGGCGTAGCGTATCACACTTCCGCCATTGCCACCTGCACCATCGCCTGAACTTCCTACAACATCAGTCGAACCACCCGAAGCATTTATGTTAACACCAGCAGTCAACCATTTTTTTAGTTCCGATTCAATATTCATTCTGCCGGTAAGGCGAGTGTAGTCGCTTGCATTAATTGTTCCTTCTTGCTTGTAATAACTACCAGCAATGAAATACTTCGTCTTCCCTTCGCCACCTGAAAATGTTAAGCTATGTGTTTGAAGAACCGCGTTCGGTCTAAAGATGGCATTCACCTGATCTACATTCGGTAGTGTAGATGCAAGCTGATCAGAGATCAGAGGTCGCTGAAGAATAACCGGAAAATCCGGATTGTCATTGTTTGCGGCTTCATTATAAATGGAAACATATTGGCTCGTGCTTGCCATTGGCACAAGTCGTGTAGGAGACTGCACTCCCACCTGACCGTTGTAAGAAATTACCATTTTATTGCTCGATCCAGTTTTTGTTGTGATGAGAATAACTCCATTGGCCGCACGTGCTCCATAAAGCGCTGCTGCACTCGCATCCTTAAGAACAGTGAGCGATTGAATATCTTGAGGAGCAAGAAAAGTAGCATCCAATGTTGGGATTCCATCGATCACATAAAGCGGTTGATTATTACTATTGAGTGATCCAACTCCGCGAATGCGAACAATCACACCTTCACCTGGTGCTCCTGTATTTTGAGTCACTGCTACACCCGGTACTCGTCCTTGAAGTGCCTGATCAATTCCTGAAACCGGAATCTTAGCAATTAAATCAGCACTGACTGTATTAACTGCTCCTAATATTTTTTTTCTCTCCTCTGATTGATAACCAGTAACAACTACTTCTTCGAGTGATTTTGTGTCTTCTGATAAAACTACATCGATAACAGATCGATTGCTAATTGAAATTTCCTGGGGCTCGAATCCTATGAAAGAAAAAATCAAAATGCCTGTGCTTAATTCCTTTTCTGAGATTTGCAATTTGAAAGTCCCCTCACCATCCGTCACAGTTCCTTCACTCGTATTTTTTAATTGAATATTTACGCCAGGAATAGCTTCGTTTAATTTTGTCTTCACCACTCCTGATATGGTTGTTTGAGCAAGAGCAGACGTTGAGATCGCGATTATTGCCAGAAAAAGATAAATGGGTTGTATGTATTTTTTCATAGGCTAATGGTTATCTGATTTTATCCTGATTAAAAGCAACTACTCTCGATCCTACCATGTAGTTTCCACCCTTCCGTTGTACTTGACTTCCTGAAGGAATCAAAACAATAAGTCTTGATGACTTCGATGGAATTTCGAAACATGTTTCCTCCGTGATGTCTTTACTGACATATTCATGAGAGAGAACGTCATACAAATCAACTTTCGATTTTCGCGTATTGTAATAGCAAACTGATTTTGCTGTATCGTAAGGGTTGTAATATAAATACGTTGGAAAAGCGTGTGCTTGATAAAAATCTGTAGCGTTACAATTGATTTGCAGGATTTTCTCTACGTTGGTTTTTTTTACGATCGCGCCAAAAATCCCTGCCTGTGCGGAGCTGTACAAACTAAACATAGAAACTTCGGGCTGCCCTTTTGCCCATTGTGGTCCATCGCCAAGCGCTACTGGGCTAAGTCCGTTTAATGAAGTTTTTTTATAAAAGTGATCATCCTTGCGAAGTCCTTCGTAGGCAATAACATTTTTTGTAATCGCTTTTTTATCAGGTAGCCATTGATGCCGATCATCGATCTCATACGGATAAAACAAACGAGCGGCATTCGTAACGTTCAGCATCCATTTACCAATAGCATCCGCATAATGGTTATCGTACCGTACCATTGGCACAAGTGGCCAGGCTAAATCAAATGAGTTCATCAAAAACGCATAACCTCCTCCATCCGTGATACTTCCTTGCAGTCCATATACATCATACTCTCCCCATCGCTCGGCTATGACGCCCCAACCTGTGCGACCATCAGTCGCTTTGCAGCCATCGAATGTCCAATCCAAAATTTTCTTCACGTCATAATTTGTTCCGTGCTCTGCATTCAATCGCGCAGCTACCAGCGCGCCAAATGGCATAAGCACCTCATAGAACCTACTCTCCTTCTGATTTGCAAATGCATTCATCGCAGATTTTGCGCCTTGTAGGTATCGCTCATCTTTAAATTTTTCATAAGCACATAACAAGACATAAGCATGTCCGGCAGCTGCATCTTGCTGATGAGGAATATGGTTGGACACTCCTTTCATTTGACCATAATCAAAAAAGGAGTAGTCGTAATTTCCATTCAATGCAGAATCTGCTTTATAAAATTTTTCTGCAATGATGCGCTGCAAACTGTCAGCTCCATTAACATTTGGAAATAATTCACACAGGCCGTAATACAACACATTAGGAAACACATCATACCACCAATCACGGCCATAACCTCCACCTAACTTGGCAACATCCGAAGAAGTATTATCCATCATGATGTTCCAACCGTTGGCAGAATTAAAATAGTTTTGAACCATTTTCACATAGTTAAAACCATTCTGGTTGGTCTTATCAATTCCTACCAGACCTGCGCTAAGCAAAGAACCGATTGTGCAAAGTGCTTCGTGAAATTCTTTATTTCCTTTTTGTCCTTGTCTTACGTCACCGATGGCCGTGTAGATTCCGAACGTCTTCTGTGGAAGATTTCGTTTTGCATCATCAATCCAAACGAAGGGTAAATACTCTCCTTTCAGATCAACGTTATAAACGTACTCATCGAAGTTGTGTGCTTTCTCATACCAGTCGGTCATCTTGTAGGGCGCCGGTTGATTGGGCATCATCGCTATCCGACCGATAGTAGCCTGGTCAACTTTTTTAACCTGACTTGTGCATGAAAAAAGAAAAATCATGACGCCTACGAAGCGCAAATACCTGATACCCGTTTTGAAAGTCATCGTCATAGGATCAGTTATTAGTTAGTTTATGAGCTTCCTTAATAATATGTCGAGCCACTGGAATTGAGGCCAACTGAAGTGTGGCTATGATAATCAATGCATATTTCAGCGCGAACATTTCGGAGACGTAGGTAGCCAAGGCGATAAACAGCGTCAATCCAAAAAAACGGCCGACATACAATCCGAATTCATGATTAAAAATGTAAGCGAACTCACTCCTCTTTTCAATTTTAGAAACGACGTCAATCACCAGCATCTCAGTTGGATAATACGCGATGTCGTGTAGTGGAGAAAAAAGAACTTTACATAGCACAAAAATTATTACACCAATGGCGGAAAAAAGGATACCATTGAATAGAGTCCCTATTAAAAAAACAAGAAGGCCAACAGAGAAAATATAAATCCGATCGGATGGTTTGGTAGTTCGTCCAAGAATATAAAGCATAAAGGCAGTTGCCACACCACTTATTCCCTGAACTAATCCCAACGATCCCTCATTGCCTACCAGGCGCATAATTAAAATTGCAGGTGCTGTTACTAAATAACCTTGGGCCAATCCTTTAAGGCCGGCCAGCACCATCATTTTTTTCCAGAGCGCATGAAATTTGAAGAAGAGAAATTTTTTCTGTTCAGGGTTTTTAAATTTCCCTTTATGGATAACAACGCTGGAAAGAATTGTCAACAAGAAAACGACTACCGTAACAATTTTATAGGCCGTATTGATGTTTCCATTAAACCATCCGTTGATTTCAGTGTTGGCTAAAAATGCACCGACCACCACAGGCACAATGATGTATGTGATTGTATAAAAAAAAGTCTCTAATCCGTAATAGTAGTTACGCGTATTATCATTCGTTGTATTGAGTGCGAGGAAATCTCGATTCGCCCAAAAGAAACCAAAAGAACATCCCATCAATAGGCCAGCTATACCAACACCCACAACGGAAAGATTTTGAAGACTCATCATCAGCAACATTGAGATGCCGCTCAGTAACATACCGAAACTGTATAGATGAGAAATTTTTATGTAGTTGAGCAGAAATCCATTTACATAAAAAGTAATTGGAATCCCAGTGTATACCGTAAGTTGGTATATCGCTACTATTGCCGGGTCATTCGAGCTTCGCATAATGTAGGCACCAACAAATATTTCTATGACCGGTAGCACGAAGGCATAAATCATATTCGTCACCAATAGCACGCGGGTAGCGTGGGGCAGCAGAAGAAAATACGCGTATTCCTGGTTGGGCTTTTTTAATAGTGCTGCTACAAACATGGCGTTAGTTTTATTAGAGAGTTAAGTATTTTTTCAATCGAAAAATTTGCCCCGCAGATTACTTCATCACTTGCACCGTAATACAGGTGAAGAGCATCACCTTTTACATAATGACCATTGGTGAAAATCACATTGCCGAAGAAACCAACTTGCTCATAGTCCGCAGTTGGTTCCATGATAGGTTCCTCGCTGCGTGCGATCACTTTAGTGGGATCATTTAAATCAAGTAACAATGCACCCAGGCAATAGCGATTATCTTTATCTGCACCGTGATAAATTTCCAGCCAACCATTTTTTGTTTTAATGGGAGCAGCGCCCGACCCCACGCGAGCGCTATCCCACATTCCGGGGCGAGTTGTAACTAAACATTGATGTCTACCCCAGTGAATAAGATCAGGAGACTCAGCAATCCAAATGTAGTTGCCTCCTAATTGTGGACTGCTCGGTCGATGTAAGGCATAGTATTTACCATTAATTTTTTCGCTCAATATTGCACAGTCCTTATTATGAGGTGGGAAGATCATTCCTTCCCTTTTAAAATTTTTCCAATCCTTTGTCTTGATCAATCCAACACCCACACCATAATGAGAAACCATAGTGTACGTGAGATGGTACGTCCCATCGATTTCTATCACACGACAATCTTCAATTCCGTAGGCTTCAAGTTTGTCGCTTCCAAAAATCGGTTTGTATCCTGCAGGTTCAGAAAAATTTTTCCCATCATCACTGCACACTAAACGTAAGTGAGACAGCGTAGTAAGGTAATCCCGGCCTTTGTATCGGATCACCCGCGGGTCGGTAAAGTCTAGATCAGGATCTGATTTATCAAAACTGAGAATTTCTATTTCTCCTCTTTCATTATACAATGGAAAACTGACCTTATTTGGTAACTGCTCTGGCCTTTCAGCAACTCGCAAAAGCATCCAAATCTTATTATCAAACTCAAAGACACCTGGATTCAACAAGCATTCAATTTTCATCAATGAACTACTTGCGCTGATATCCATCGGTTTTAGCAATGGATTTTGATCCAATCTCTTTCCCATCGTTACACTAGCAGCCTGCGTCATAAAAGCTCATAAAAAATTTTCATTCGAATGCGGTACAATTTTGACCATAAAAAAGGCCTTTCCTGTCCGTCATTATTTTTAAAAAGTACGCTCCGTTGTATAAATCATTGGAATAGAGAATAAAGAGGACAGAAAAGCACAGAGTGGACAACTTTGCAAAATCTACCACTCATCCATTCACTAAGTTTGCAACGACTTTAATAGAAGTAACTTAGAGTCACTCATGCATTGCATTCTGTTGTTTTTCTCTTTGTTAAGCGTAAGTCAGACTGATACAGCTACTGCCTGGCCTTATCAGCATGTCGATAAGAGAGCCATGCTATCGAACAGCGCGATTACGTCTGTGTATATGGACAAGTACGATCACGTCTGGCTGGGAACGTGGGACGGACTGGATCGATATGATGGAAGTTCAATCAAAGTGTACAGACCTGATCCGTTTATAAAGGGGTCAATCAGCAATAACGTGGTCAGAAAATTTCTTGAAGATGGAGACGGCAATCTCTGGGTTGTTACTCACCAAGGAATCAATAAGTACGATCGCCAAGCCGATTCATTTCACTCCTATCTTGATAGCCTAAATGACATTCCTTTTCAGGAGTATAACATTCGAACGTGCGTTGGAACAGACTCTATGATATGGGCGAGCCTTATCGGTAAAGGGATAAGCCGATATTCAAAGCAAAGTAATGCTTTTGTTAGGGTAAACTTTGAAGGCATCGATAAGCAATGGCTCTCTTCAGTAATTGATTTAGGAAATGATAAAGGATTGTTTTACATGCTTGGCAGTGATGGGAAAATTATCTGTACCATTAATAATAGTGTAGTGTTCACCAAGCAAGTGGCTAACCCCAGCCAACTTGTATTTCATAAATTCATTAGGGTTGGTCAGCACTATTTCATTGCAATTGCAACTAGCACGGGACAACTTTTCTTTTACGACCTGTCTGATATTGAGCAAACACAAAAGCCGATAGAGCTTGGGAAAGTTACTGTAACTTCTTTAGACGAAAATTTAGATCACACTTCCGTTTGGATTGGCACCGAATCGGGAATGATTTTTAAGGCAATGCTAATCAATCATCGATTTGAGGCAAAGTCAATGGATTCCTATTTCCCGACTTTTTCAAAAAATGGAATTAAAATTCTGACTATTACCGAAACGGATCAAGATTTGATTTGGGTGGGAACCGATGGCGATGGAGTTTATAAATTTCTTACGCGTCCAAAAATGTTTTACTCTATTTCAGCCGGTCAGTCATCAAGCGGCCAGCTCTCCCATAGTATTGTTAGGTCAGTATTTGAAGATCCTGATGGGACAATTTATGTTGGTACTCGGGGCGGTGGCCTTAACATCCTTGCAGCCCATCAAAGCAAAACGAAGGTAGTGAACACAAAATCAGGCCTGAGCAACAATGCAGTCCTCGCTCTCAATAAAGATCACCAAGGAAATCTTTGGGTGGGTCTTGATGGTGAAGGCATTGACATGATCGAAGCGAGAACAAACAAGATATTTCATTTTCCGAGAGACTTCGAGAACAAGAGCAACTTATCCTTCAGCTCTGTCTACGCCATTTGCATAGATGCCTTCAATGACATTTGGTTAGGAACGAGTGGATACGGTGTTATCCACATGCGTGTATTGCGAACACCCTATGGTAAATATCGATTGGTTGAATCCGACCAATTGCAACATTCATCCGACACCGATATTTCAATCAGAAGTAACATTGTCTATTCGATTGTTGAAGAACGACCTAACATTCTTTGGATTGGAACTCGCGGGATGGGAATCTATCGATACAATGCACTAGCTAAAAAGATTGAAGATCACGTACAGGTTGAGTCGAACAAAAAAAACCGGCTATGCAATAACGATGTACTTAGTCTTTATATCGATAAGCAGGAGCAACTTTGGATTGGCACCAGTGGTGGGCTCGATCAGCTTTCTTTGCAAACCAAACCCTATCGCGTCACCAACTACACACTGCGTGAAGGTCTGCCCAACAACACTATTCATGGAATTCTGGAAGATCAAAAATCTAATATCTGGATCTCCACCAATCGTGGGCTTGGCATGTATGACCGTGAAAAGAAGTCGTTCAAAAATTTTGACGATAACGATGGGTTGCGAAACAACGAGTTTACGGATGGTGCAATGTACCAATCAAAAATTTCGGAAAGGCTTTTCTTTGGAGGTATTGATGGTTTAGATATTGCCTATCCATCCAAAATGAACACCCTGAATAATTTCCCTCGACTTACCGTCAAGGAATTTTTTGTCCGTAATGTTCTTATTACTCCGGGGGATGCCGATGGTTTACTCACCGACAACATTGATTTCACGAATGAGATTTTTCTTAATTACGATCAGAATTTCATAAGTTTTTCTTTCACGACGCTCGACTATTGGAATAACCATAAGTGTGAGTACAAATATTTTCTCGAAAATTTTGACAAAGACTGGAATTACATTGGTCAACAACAATCACTAAGCCTTACAAATATTCCACCGGGCAAATACAAACTGAACATCAGCTATACGAACGAAAACGGAAAATGGAATTCTGTGCCTAGAACTTTTACGATTACTGTTTATCCTCCCTTTTGGAAAACTTCTTGGGCCTATTTCGTCTATACTATTTTAGCAATAGGAGTTCAAGTAGGAATAATACTTTATGTTCGTTGGCGATCGCGAACAAAAAAAGCAATCGCCATGGATAAGTTTAAAGCGCAACAGCTGAAGGAATTAAATGATTATAAACTCCAGTTCTTTACTAACATCGCTCATGAGTTTCGAACACCACTTACGTTAATCCTTGGGCCAATAACTTCTCTCCTTAATAAAATAAAGGATGCCGATTCAAGGAATCAATTAAATACTATCCAAAGCAATTCGTTGCGGCTGCAAAAATTAATTGAAGAACTTATTCAATTTAGAAAGATTGAAAGCGGAAAGGACACGCTTGAGATTTCGTCAATCGACTTAATTCCCTTCACTCAACAAATTGTTGAATCATTTCAGGAATATGCAGTAGAACGGGACATTCATTTGGAGTTTCACCCTGAACCAGAATCGCTCAGCGGGCTAGTCGATGCAAAGAAGATTGAGAAAATATTAATCAACTTAATTTCAAATGCCATTAAGTACAGCCCAAAGGGTGGGATCGTCAGCGTAATCA
>DASYTA010000011.1:0-10989 GCA_036002745.1 Cyclobacteriaceae bacterium
AGTTTCTTGTTACCGACGAATAAGTTGTATCATTTGCTGCATCGATAACTCCTGTAACAGTTTGCACATCGCCTTCGTTGACTTTGCGATCACTTTGTCTCACAGAAAAATCAATGATGGGATACCATCCTTGATAACTCACTGCAGCGGTCCATGCACCAGTCTTCTCAGTGATATCATAGGCATACCCGGCTTTAATAGTAGTTGTGCTTAAAATATCTTGAGAAGTAATGCCAACAAAAGCAGATGTTAATGATGTATTTAATGTTGCTCCCCAACTGTATGGATTAATTAATCCTTTCCATCGATGATAACGTCTAGTTTCGTATTGCTTAGTTGGTAGATTATTTAATACTTCGGGGCTTCCTTCTTGCTTTACTAGTAAATCAAAAGTGGCAGGAGATTGTACTTTCTGTTTCCAGATTCTCCAGGTTGATGGATCAAAAGGAATCTTAGCAACATCCATTCCGTCTCTTCCCTGTTCATTATAATAAATCCATTTCCCATCTCGAGATAGCGCTGGGTTGTAGGAACCATATTTACTGCAAGTAATTTGAAAGCGCTCGCCTGATTTTACATTGAGAGCGTAAATATTATCGACGCCACTAATTGGCGAATTGTATAAAACATAGTTTCCAAAAGGAACCGGATAGCCAATATTTTCATTAGAGAACTCCGTTAACCTGTTCAACCCACCCGTTTCTAAATTAAAACTTACAATAGCTTTTCCATTTTTATTGGTAAGCAGGGCTATAATTTCTTTTCCATCACTTGTCCATCGAGGCATGGAAATGAAATCGTTATCCGGATTGTCAAACGTTTTTAAAACCTGACCGCTGAAATAATCTAGCACCACCAATCTTGTTTTATATTCCGTGCTGGTTTCAACTGTAGCTACTTTGTAACCATCAGCAGATAGAGCAGCCGCAGCATAACGTGCTCTGGTATTTATTACGTGCCTCTCGCCACTACCCAAATCATAACTCACAATTGAGGAATAGTTTCTCACTTGCCAACGCGGATCATACCTGAACTCATTCCAAACCACTCGACTGTTTGTAGCCGACTGCATTCCAGATTCATTAATGATCCCCTGTGTATAGATATTTTTTTCTTTAGCGTCTTTCAAAGAAACCAACTTTTCAATGTCACCTATTCCAATTTTTCTTACAGCAACACTTCCATCTTCTAATTCTTGAGGATACAAATAATCTGTGTAAGCTTTCGATGCGCGTGGATTTACTCTTTCAAATGAGGTGAGCTTGAGTGTGTCTTGCTGTATCTTCCACGCTTTCTGCCGATCGGCAGCCATCTCTCGATATAAATCGGTTACGTAAAGACCTGTTTCTTTTTTCAAAGAAGAAGAAAACCGAAATGGTATAAATGGAACGTTCCAAGAACGGGCCGTAACCTTATCCCAAATGGAAGGGTCTCCTGTCTTCTTCCTCAGGTAAGAAACCATGTGGTAACCTAGCACATAATGATCGTTAATATTATTCTTGTAAGAGCGCAGATATTGCTTATGATAGTTAAAGACGCGACCTTCTTGCAAATTAGTGCGCAGGATCAAATCAAAATTAGGAATACGACCTCGCCCCGATTGCGTAAACGCCGTCTCAGTAGCCACTGCATCACCTTCCCAAAACCATTGGGGTGCTGCCACATAAGCCATGCCCGCTAAAACGTAATTACCAAAAACATATTGAATTGCTTTGTTGAATCCACGCGTGGCATGTTGAAATTGTGCCATGTGCCTATACTCGTGCGAAGCCAAAAGGTTTAGCCAATCGTTGTTACCAATGAAATTATAATTCTGAGAAGGCATGCCATAAAACTCCGCTCTCCTTGGCGTAAGCGTCACAAACGCGTTGGACTCAGCGGATTGACTTTGCAAAACAACTGATATCTTTTTTGGTAAAGTACCAATCGTCCTTGCCTCTGGCTCACGAATGCTTTCCATTGTATTGGCCATCCGTTGAGCTTGAGCTTCGTAACCTTCCGGATACAGCAATCGGAAATTGGGTGTATTAATCTGATGCCATTTCAGTGAAGCAGGGTTAGTAGCATTAACCGACGATTCCTGTGCGCGCAGAGAAAAACTGATCACTAACAAAAACAGAAAAACAACCCTCATCACTGTAAATAAAACGCAAAAGCTACATCCAAAATCAACACCAGTCAACAGGAACAAATGTATTCTCTATCAGATTTCCTATTTTTGAAAATGTTTAAACGATTGAAAGAATTCTACCAACAATACAAAGAATACGTGAGGGTTGACCTGGTAATGTATGGCGTGATGATCTTCCTGATCATTTTATATTTTATTTATACCGTGCTTTTTTAAAAAATAAGAAATATCCAATTCTTCCCCAATTTTCTACCTTGCATTCAAAATTCAACTTGACTACATCATTGGTTATGAAAAAGGAATTACCCCTACTCTTCACCTCCAATCTAATTTTTGTCCTCATTTCAAATATTGCCTCAGCTCAAACTGATTATGCTGTGCGCTTAACAGGAGATACCATTAAGGGGAACTTGCAAATATTGGATTACGAACAAATTGAACGTGTTCAAATTAAAACCGACAACAAAAAAATTTCTCTCACTGCGCTGCAGACTAGATCCATTAGGAAGAACAATGAACAATACCGACCGGTAAAGTATGAGAATACAGCACGCTTTATGAAGGTACTAAAAGATGGGTATTTGAGCCTCTATGCATTTCATCTAACCAAACAAAGTTCGTCATGGGACGGGCGCTATCTCACGAAACTGGACGGCACCGGAATGGAAGTACCCAACCTTAGTTTTAAAAAATCAATGGGCAACTATTTGTCAGACTGCGGAGACATCAAAGACAAATTTGAAAAAGGAGAACTAGGTAAAGGCGATGTCGAAAAAATTGTAGACTTGTACAATGCATGCATGCAAAATAAAACAGCGGCCGCTATACCGAAGTCTGCCCCCACCACGACACCTCCCGCGATCGTTGAAAATGAGAAAGTACTAGCCTTGAAGAACCTGGTGACTAAAGTAGAAGCAGAAAATTTTAATGCTAAAAAAGATGCGTTGGATATCCTTAAAGATATTCAGTCAAAAGTCGTCAAAAATGAATCCGTTCCTAACTATCTACTTGAAGGTTTGAAATCCTCGTTAGCAGATGTAACCTCGCTAACCAAAGATGTAGATTCCGTTATTGTATTATTGAAGAAATGATGGAAGGAATTTTTTAATCGAATCGGGCATCTGGCTTTTGCTTATCCAAAAAGAGAATGCCGCGCAAACAAAAACAATCACCGCATACAAAAAAAGCTGACCACCATCACCACGCAATACTCCAATTACAAAGATATGAGATGCAATCGCGCCCGTCATTAATCCGATCGACAAGGCTGCACCTAACCAAACCGTAGCTGGAATTAAAATCAATGATGAAGCAATAAGTTCTAGCACACCAGTACCAATTCTGCCCCATGGTTCCACTCCCAGTTTAGTAAACAACTCAACGGATTCAGGGGCACCTGTGAATTTAAAAAACAAAGTCTGAAGAAGAATGATCGCGACAACAATGCGTGCAATCCAGAAAAGAATGATTTGTGTTTTCATAGAACGAATAACGAATCGGGAGCAAATAAAGATTGTCGCCCTTGCGACAGAGATAAAGTTAGCGACTTTAATCGTTAAAAAAATTCATGGTTCGCTCCGCACCAATAGTGGAAAAAGAATAGACCATTTCAGCGGCTTTATCCATTAAAGAGGGAAGTATTTCAATTTCTTCTTTTGAAAAATTACTCAGCACAAAATCCACCTGCTGACCTTTTGAAAAGTTATTTCCTATTCCGAATCGCAGGCGCGAATATTCCTGCCCATTCAAGAGCAATTCAATATTTTTTAATCCATTGTGGCCAGCAGCACTTCCTTTGGTTCGCATCCGCAAACTGCCAAATGGCAAAGCGAGATCGTCAACAATCACGATTAAATTTTCTTTTGGAATTTTTAACTCCTGAAGCCAATAAGCAATAGCCTTACCGCTGAGATTCATGTAAGTGTTAGGCTTAATAAAATGCAGTTGACGCCCCTTGTATTTCAATTCTGCTTTATCAGCAAGACGGTGTGTTTCAAATTTCAGTTTATGATTATCAGCTATCCGATCGAGAGTGAGAAAGCCAATGTTATGCCGGGTGAGTTCATACTCGGGCCCAATATTTCCTAAACCGGCAATGAGATATTTCACAACTGCGAATAAACAAAAAATCCCGCCATGAATTTATCATAGCGGGATAGTTATAAAAAGTTAAGAGATTATTTCTTCTTCTCGTCCTTCTTAGGAGCTTCAGCTTTTTTCGCATCGGCACCGGCCGCAGGAGCAGCAGCACCGGCTGCAGGAGCAGCACCAGCCGCAGGAGCAGCAGCAGCACCTTCAGCAGGAGCAGCAGCAGCGGTCTCTTCAGCAAGTTTAGCAGCACGAGGCACCTCTACTGAAGCAATAGCAGCAGCCTTTGGATCTAAGAATTCCAAATTGGCAATTTTAATATCACCTACTTTAATAGCGTGGTGAAAATCCAATTCAGAACAATCGATATCAATATGATCAGGCATGTCTTTCGGTAAAGCAAATACTTTTAGAGCGGCACGCTTACGAACAAGCAAACCACCTTTTGCTACACCAGGTGCTTGACCCACAAGACGAGTAGGAATTTGCATCTTGATTTTGCGGTCTTCGCTAATGCGCAAGAAATCCACATGCAAAATAATTTCACTCACTGGATGAAACTGAACCTCTTGCATGATCGCCTGACATTCTTCGCCTTCAATGTTCAAGTGAACAAAGTGCGCTTCATTGGTATAAACCAAGTCGCGGAAAAGAATCACGGGCGCATAAAAATGCACTTGATTTTCTCCACCATAAAGAACACACGGCACATGACCTTCTTCCCTTACTTTTTGGGCGTCATTCTTGCCGAGATTTGCTCTTCGATACCCTATAATCTCAACAGTTTTCATAATAGTTAATTGTTAATAGTTAAACGTTAATTGTAAAAGTCTTATAATCTAATAAATAATGAACTAATCGATTCATGATCATGAATTTTTCTGATCGCTTTTGCGAAAAGATCAGACACGGTCAATACTTTTATTTTAGGTGAGTGACCTTTTAATGGAATAGTGTCAGTCACGGCCATCTCCTCCAACTCCGAGTTTTCAATATTCTCATAGGCTTTTCCGGAAAGCACAGGGTGAGTACAAACTGCACGAACCGAGTTTGCGCCCTTGTCTTTCAACAAAGCTGCCGCGCGACAAATTGTACCTGCTGTATCAACCAAGTCATCAACTAAAATCACATCTTTTCCTTCCACTTCACCAATCAATCGCATGCTCTCAACTTTGTTTGCTTCTGTGCGATGTTTATCGCAAACAGCCAGATCAGAATTGAAAAATTTCGCGAAACTTCTGGCTCGCTTAATGCCACCCACATCAGGAGAAGCAAACATGATATTTTTAAGTCCTAACGATTTCAGATAAGGAACGAAAATATAGTTACCGTCAAGGTGATCCACAGGAATATCAAAAAATCCTTGAATCTGATCTGCGTGCAGGTCGCAAGTCATAATTCTGTCGGCACCGGCTGCAGAAATTAAATTCGCAATCAATTTAGCAGCAATGGCAACCCTTGGCTTGTCTTTCCTGTCCTGACGAGCGTATCCAAAATAGGGTATGATGATGTTAACGTTCTCTGCACTTGCTCTTCTTGCCGCATCAATCATGAGCATCAGTTCCAGTAAGTTATCGGCGGGAGCAAAAGTGGACTGAACTAAAAATATATCATGGCCACGCACGGATTCAGAAATGTAGGGCGACATTTCACCATCGCTGAAGTGCTGATAATTGACTTTGCCTAAGGGTTCACCATAAGCATCGGCAATTTTCTCTGCGAGATAAGTCGTTGCGCTTCCTGAAAATATTTTTACAGCCATTTTAAACAAAAACCCGCACCGAGAAGCGGGTTAATTGGTTGTCCTACTAGGATTCGAACCTAGAAAAGCAGAATCAAAATCTGCTGTGTTACCATTACACCATAGGACAATAAAACCTCCAAAAACCGAATTTTGGAGCGCAAAGGTAGGATTATTTTTGAATCTGAAAAACGCCCTCCTAGAGATTATTCTCCACCCCCGACAACCACATCGTAGTTAGTCAGTTTAGCAGAAAAATATTCGCTATTCATGCGGGCAATGTTGGTAACAGAGATTCCTTTTGGGCATTCCGCCTCGCAGGCGTAGGTGTTGGTGCATGATCCAAATCCTTCAGAATCCATTTGAGCTACCATTTTTTCAACACGGTCTTTACGTTCTGCATGGCCCTGAGGTAATAAAGCGAATTGCGATACTTTAGCACTCACAAAAAGCATAGCCGAAGCGTTTTTACAAGCCGCTACGCAGGCTCCGCAACCGATACAGGCAGCTGCATCAAAAGCTTCGTCTGCTACTTTTTTTGGAATTGGGATAACATTAGCATCCGGAACACCACCGGTATTCACACTCACATAACCACCTGATTGCTGGATACGATCAAAGGCTGTACGATCAACAACTAAGTCTTTGATAATAGGAAATGCTTTAGCTCGCCATGGTTCAACCGTAATGGTTTCTCCATCTTTAAACGTGCGCATGTGCAACTGGCACGTAGTAGTTTGAAGCGGCCCGTGAGGATGTCCATTAATGTATAAACTGCACATTCCACAAATTCCTTCACGGCAATCGTGATCAAAATGTATCGGCTCCTCTCCTTTTTTTATTAGGCTAGTATTTAACACATCAAGCATTTCAAGGAACGACATATCAGACGACACATGGTCATGCTGATAGGTTTTAAATTCTCCTTTAGCTTCTCTGCTTCTCTGTCTCCAGACTTTCAATGTAATCTTCATAGTTATTTATAGCTACGTTGAGTCAACTTAACATTTTCAAACTTGAGTTCTTCTTTGTGCAACTCTTCAGGTTGGTTCTCACCTTTATATTCCCAGGCAGAGGCGAATGTGAATTCATCATCCTTGCGCATGGCCTCACCTTCGGGGGTTTGAGACTCTTCGCGGAAATGACCTCCACAAGACTCAGAACGAGAAAGTGCATCGTCAACCATTAGTTCACCAAGTTCGATGAAGTCTGCAACGCGTCCTGCTTTTTCCAGCTCCATGTTTAATTCATTGGCACTACCAAGCACGTCCACGTTTTTCCAAAAATCTTCTTTCAGCTCCTGAATTTTTTTCTTCGCTGTTTTCAAACCAGCCTCACTGCGCGACATGCCGCAATATTCCCACATGGTCAACCCAAGCTCACGATGAAACTCGTCCACCGTTTTCTTTCCTTTGATGGAAAGTAGTTTGCTCACTTGTGAATTAACCTTCTCAATAGCTTCTTTAAATGCAGGATGATCAGTGCCTACTTTATCAGCCCAACCAATGTTGGCTAAATAATCACCGATAGTATAAGGAATAACAAAGTAGCCGTCGGCTAGGCCTTGCATAAGTGCACTTGCACCTAAGCGGTTGGCACCATGATCAGAAAAATTAGCCTCACCCAAGGCGTAAAGCCCAGGCACAGTTGTCATCAAATTATAATCAACCCAAAGCCCACCCATAGTATAATGAACAGCCGGGTAAATCATCATCGGCATTATGTATGGATCGTCTCCCGTGATTTGCTTGTACATATCAAAGAGGTTTCCATATTTTGCTTCGATGGTTTTTCTTCCGTCACGTTTGATCGCATCAGCAAAATCGAGGAACACCGCAAGACCAGTTGCGCCAACTCCCCTACCTTCATCGCACATCATCTTCGCATTGCGCGATGCCACATCACGTGGTACAAGATTTCCGAACGAAGGATATTTTCTCTCTAAGAAATAATCGCGATCGCCTTCAGGGATGGAAGCCGCATCTTTTGCTTTCAGTCCTTTGGGTGCAACTTTAGGAACCCATACTCTTCCATCGTTTCGTAATGACTCTGACATCAATGTCAATTTCGATTGGTGATCGCCTGAAACTGGAATACACGTTGGGTGAATCTGCGTGAAGCACGGATTGCCAAACAAAGCTCCCTTTTTGTGTGCACGCCAAGCAGCAGTTACGTTCGATCCCTTTGCATTTGTAGATAGATAAAAAACGTTTCCATATCCGCCTGTGCAAAGTAAAACTGCATGTGCGCTATGCGATTCAATTTTTCCAGTAATGAGATCACGCGTGATGATACCTCGGGCTTTTCCATCAACTACTACCACATCCAACATTTCAGTGCGATTGTACATCTTCACCTTTCCGTTGGCTATCTGTCGGTTCAACGCGCTATAGGCGCCCAATAATAATTGTTGCCCTGTTTGACCGCGTGCATAAAATGTTCTCGACACCTGTGCGCCACCAAAAGAACGATTCGCCAACAGTCCGCCATACTCACGAGCAAAAGGAACTCCTTGCGCCACACACTGATCAATAATATCTACACTTACTTGTGCAAGTCGATAAACATTTCCTTCGCGTGCACGATAGTCACCCCCTTTTATCGTATCGTAGAAAAGTCGGTAAACACTGTCGCCATCGTTCTGGTAATTTTTAGCTGCATTGATCCCACCCTGTGCGGCTATACTATGCGCTCTCCGCGGGCTATCTTGAAAACAAAATGCTTTTACATTATACCCTAGCTCTCCAAGTGATGCAGCTGCAGAAGCACCGGCAAGCCCAGTGCCTACCACAATTACCTCATACTTTCTTTTGTTGGCTGGGTTCACCAACTTCAAATTGAATTTATGTTTCGTCCATTTTTCAGCCAGAGGGCCTTCGGGAATTTTGGAATCGAGTTTCATATTTATTAAGGCTGTCTTATTAAATTAAATCTATTGTTGAATTAGTCTATCCATTTGAAATAGACTGCTATCGGCATCAATGCAAAGATGATCGACACAACGACTGAGAAAGCCGTGCCTACAAATGAAATGATACCATTATATTTTGCGTGGTTCAAACCAAGTGATTGAAATGCACTGGCAAATCCATGCAGCAAATGCCAAAACAAAGACACACATCCGATCACATAGAGTAACACAATCCATGGATTGGAGAAAATTTCAAACATCATTTTGTAGAGCGGCAATTCTTCACCTTGCGTAAACTGATTGGTACGGTTAGGAATCCAGAAATGTGAAGTGTGCATAATCAAGAACAACAAAAGTAATGTGCCGAGCAAACCCATGCTGCGGCTATACCACTTGCCGTTTGCCGGAGGATTCACTACGCTGTACTTTACGGGACGAGCGGCATTATTTGCTTTCCAAAGTGCAAGACCTTGAATGATGTGAATAAGAAAACCAGCTACCAATCCGATTTCCAATGTGCGAATGATGGGGTTAGTGCCCATGAAATGACCCCAGTGAGAAAATGTCACACCACCGTCATTAAAAAATATCATTGCGTTTATGGTGCAATGGATCACAAGAAAACTAATGAGGAACAAGCCGGTAAGGGCCATCGCTAGTTTCTTGCCGAGAGAACTTGTGAAAAGATCAATAAGCCATTTCATATTGTAGGACTTAGAAAATTATTTAGTAACGAGTCAAAAATACTCGCCAAAGGATTACCAAACAATTTAAGATTGCTTTAAAATATTTTTTTAAAGCTTCTAACTAAACCGAAATGGAATTATTGAAAGATTAAATGCAAATCTCAGATCATCTCAAACAGCATAACGATTAAGGCGATGGTGGCTAACATAATAATCAAAAACCATTGTTTCCTTACAAAGCCAACCAGCATGTTTAAGAGGGTTTTCATAGAAAAAGAAGAAATTGTAGTATTCATTTGCAGCCTCTACTACCAAAAAAGTACCGGTTATTTAATGATTGTCTGTCAGGGCTTTACAAAATATGAATGCTAAAAAATTCCTGAACTGGTGGGTTTATTCCTAAAATGGGAAGGTTGGCTTCTTGATCACTATGCGTTAATTTTGTGTACAACCACTGTACTACATGTATTTAATTTTCGATACGGAAACCACCGGGATTCCGCACAATAAGACTGCACCTATTACTGATCTTGATAACTGGCCACGCCTTGTGCAGCTTGCCTGGCAACTTCATGATGCGAAAGGAAAACTTTTATCTCAGAACAGTTTCATTATCAGGCCTGACGGATTTGATATACCTTTCAAGTCGGAACAAGTACATGGTATTTCCACGAAGCGTGCTCAGGAAGAAGGTCACGATTTAAAGAAAGTCTTGGCAATCTTTGAACAAGATCTTTCAAAAACAAAACTTCTTGTAGGTCATAATATAGAGTTCGACATTAATATTATTGGAGCCGAGCTTATCCGATCATCGTTGCCAACGGAACCTTTCCTTGCCCTACAAAAATTAGACACAGGCATAGCGTCAACAGAATTCTGTAATCTGCAAGGTGGACTTGGTGGAAAGTTGAAGATGCCTCGACTTACCGAACTGCATGAAATCCTTTTCGGGAAAAAATTTGAGGATGCTCACGATGCCAGCTACGATGTGGCTGCAACAGCAAGATCATTCTTTGGATTGGTTTCCAAAAAGGTAGTCAAGCCTTTTGATTCAACGCCGGTCGAGGAAATAGAATACGAAGAGCCTAATCTTGAGGCAGGCAACTCAACCAAGCGCGAGAAGAGAAAAGAAATTGATTATTCTGCAGTGGGCGATGTTGATCTTTCAACACATCCTTTTTGCCATCTTCATGTTCACACACAATATTCAGTCTTACAAGCTACACCAGACGTGTCTCGGTTAATTCTGAAAGCAAAAAATCAGAACATGCCAGCTGTTGCCATAACCGATCTCGGCAACATGTATGGCGCGTTTGAGTTTGTGAATGAGGCACTTAAACATAATATCAAACCAATTGTTGGTTGCGAGTTTTATTTGTCGGAGGAACGAACCAAAACAAAATTCACCAAAGACAATCCAGACAAAAGATTC
>DASYTA010000012.1:0-3151 GCA_036002745.1 Cyclobacteriaceae bacterium
TCCTTTAAAGACTTTGCAAACCCTTCTATTTTCTTGGCTGGAATTACTTTATCCAATTTGCCTAAAATGAAAATCACAGGAATATTTTTGGAGTTAAGCAACACGCTTAAATTTTTTAAATTAAAGTTAAGATGCCTAAAATAAATCCATGAATTATAGACCCTCCTTCGTTTTTCTTCAGTACTAAGTTGAGACTCAACAAACCGCAGCAAGCCTTTATCTTGAAAAGGTTTTAAGAGGCTTATCAAAGTTTTCAGCCGGTTGCGCCCAAGGATCAAACTCCGAAATACAACTCTCATCAATGATGTACTTGTTGCTAAACTATACCAGAAGTTATTTTTGATTCCGTCGGGCGCTAGTAAAATAATTTTGTTGATTCGATCTGGAAATAACTCCACTGTTGCAAGTACAAACTTGGCTCCGATACTGAACCCAGCTATCTCGAAGCCCTGAATTTTTTCTTGATTTAGGAAAAGTTGAAGTATTTTTTTCCAATCTTCCTTCGTCAACGCCTGCTGATTACCCCATTTGCTGTTCCCATGAAAGAACAAATCGAAGGTGAAAATCGTGTAATCGTTTTCAAACTGTTCAATCCAGCTATCAAATGCCCTATGATCCTGACCAAACCCATGAAATAACAAAATGACTTTGTTTCCGTCTCCTTCTCTATAATAGTAGAGTTCGCTATTCTGGTAAATGATACGGTCTGTCATGGTCTAAAGAGACAATCACCCATAGAATTACCAACTTTAAAGAAATTTTATCGCTTTTTAAAATATATTGTCCTGCCTCCCGTCTTTAGCAACAAATGATGCGGGCGATGGACTTGGCCATGACTCAGATACAACAGAACACATTCCTGAAAGAGAAAGACAAATTGCTCGGATTTATCCGTAGCAGGGTGTCGTCAGTGGAAGAGGCGGAGGATATCCTTCAGGATGTGTTTTATCAATTTGTAGCCGGCTTCGATGCGATCGAATCGATAGACCGAACCACATCGTGGCTCTATAGCGTTGCGCGCAATAAAATTATTGATCGCTATAGGAGAGATGCAGTAAGACCCAAGCGGACTGATTTTGAAATCCTTTCCGGAAAGGATGACGATACTCCGCTTTCGTTGCAAGAGATCTTACCCGATCTGGATAACACTCCAGAGTCGACATTGCTCCGCGAAGCAATCTGGGATGAGATCACTGATGCATTGGCCGAATTGCCTGCAGATCAACGTGAAATTTTTATTCAGAATGAAATTGAAGAAAAAGGATTTCGCGAAATCTCGGAAGAGACTGGAGTATCGATCAATACCCTGCTTTCGAGAAAGCGATATGCCATCCTTGCATTAAGGAAAAGATTGCAGAAGTTTTATAATGATGTGGTGGGGAATTGAGCTGATTGAAAATTAAGAATTGACATTAAAAAAATTAAGAATATGAAACCTGGAATTTGGATAGCGAAGATGATTGTGTTCGGCGTGGCGGCCGTTGCACTGGTGGGATGGATAACGATGAGCTTATGGAATTGGCTTGTCCCGGATTTATTCCATGGACCTGAAATAACATTTTGGAAGGCATTAGGCTTATTGGTTTTATCTAAAATACTTTTCTGGAGTTTTGGCAAAAAACATCACGGCCATGGAGGCCACTGGCGCCCCTACTGGAAAGATAAATGGACGGCTATGAGCCCCGAAGATCGCGAACGCTTTAAGCAAAAGATGAAAGAAAAATGGTGCTATCGAGAGGAAACCCCCTCCCCTAAAGACTCTGGCACTTCAAACGGTTGAAATGAAAATTTCAATAAAAATCTAAAAGAAAGTCTAGAAAAAGTACAACCAGGGCCTAAAAAACTCGTTGAAGAAACCGTGGAAACTTTTGATTTATTAAAAGTTTCCATAGTTTTGCGTCCGCTTTGGACCAAATTAAACGTCAATGGAAGAAATAGAAACTAAAGAAAAGATCTTAAAAGGGGCCGAAGGCCTCTTTTCCAAGTATGGAATCCGTAGCATTTCTATGGATGACATTGCAAGGCATTTATCAGTCTCCAAAAAAACTTTGTATCAGCATTTTGCTGACAAAGACGAGCTGGTAACCATCGCCATGCAAACACACATGGAAGAGCAGCGTAAAGTTTTTGAAGGAATTGCCAATGAAGCGGAAAATGCGATAGAAGAGTTGTACAAAATTTCAGGATGCCTGAGAAAGCATACGGAAGAAAGTAGCCCATCGCTCTTCTTCGACATTCAGAAGTTTCATCCCAAAGCGTGGAACGTATGGGTGGATTTTAAAGATAAATTCATTCGCAGTTCTGTAGCACGAAACCTCGACTTGGGAATAAAGGAAGGCTACTTTCGCTCAGAGATCAATACAGAAATTATTGCATGTCTGCGATTGGCCATTATCGAAACCTGCTATGACGAACGCGTGTTCCCCAAAGGCAAATTTTCGATAGCAGAAATTCAAGCGCAAGTGTTCGAACATTTTGTGTTCGGGCTCTGCACAGAAAAAGGGAAAAAACTTTACCAGAAATACAAAGAAACCAATTACAAAAAACAATTAAATACCCCGGTAATATGAAGTTCAGTTACAAATTATTTGTCATAGTTGGAGGTTGGCTGTTGAGCCTTCAATTAAATGCCCAGACACAGCCATCACAAGATGTGCAGACTTTTACGTTGGATCAATCTATTGAATATGCCATTGCGCATAATCCTAACCTGCGCAGTGCAAGTTTAGGAGTTAAGTCTGCCGAGGCAAAGGTAGGTGAAACATTAGCTACAGGGCTTCCGCAAGTAGGGGCATCTGCCGATTTAGGAAATAACTTTATTATCCCAACAAGCTTCTTACCTGCACAAATTGTTGACAAAAACGCTCCTCCAGGAACATATATAGGCGTACAGTTCGGAACTCAATATGTTGGCAGGGCTGCACTTAATGTAGATCAAATGCTTTTTAATGGATCTTATTTTGTAGGCTTAAAAGCTAGCAAGACCTATACAGAATTGTCGAGAAAAGATGTGATCAATTCTAAAACAGATTTAGTTGTCGCCATCAAGAAGGCCTATTATTCTGTGTTGGTAAGCCGAGAGCGACTTGCACTAGTTGAAAAAAATTATCAACGCCTTGATTCATTGCTTCGCCAGACAAAAGCAATGTTC
>DASYTA010000013.1:0-9025 GCA_036002745.1 Cyclobacteriaceae bacterium
TATTTCAATGAAGCAACGGAGTCTCCTAGTAACTTGAGAGAAGTGTAAAAGGTAAAAATCTTAGTATTGGAAGCAGGCGTGAAATACTTTGCTCCATTGTAGTTAATTAATGTTTTGTTTGATGAGAGATCAACAAGGTAAAATCCTATGTGATCTTGCAGCACATTTTCAGTATCACGGATTTTTTTCTGGATCGGGTACTTTGGTGAGCAACCGACCAATAAGATTAAAGCAACCAAGAAATACTTCATGCCTTCACATCGAGATATCGCTCTAGCAAAATTTTGCGATGATGTGTTTCGTGGCCAGGAATAATAAATCCAATAGCAACTACTGACAATTCATTTTTGTTGGCAGTGCCTTTGCGTGTGAGCATTTCAGAGGTGAAACTTTCGAAAAGATCAATTGTGCTGGCGCGCAAGTGCGTCATTTCACTGGCGATTTTTTGCAGTGAGCGGCCAGCCGCATTGGCTTGTGGCGCATAATCATTTTCTTCAAAACCCGACAATGGTGTTTTGTCGTTGCGGGCAAAACGAAGCGCACGATAGCTGAATATCCTTTCTGCATCCATCATGTGACAAAGCAATTCACGCACTGTCCATTTGCCGGGCGCATAAGCAAAATCGGCTTTGTTGTCGGGAATAGAATGAACTAATTCCAACATGCGGTGGCCCGAAATGCGAAGAGCCTGTAACATGTCAGGCTCATCAATTTGTTTTACATAATTTTTGTAAAAAGGCGGGATGGTGTCGAGGTTGAGCAGCATAGTAATTTTTTATGAATTCAATTTAAAGATTTGGCGGTTTATCAATTATAACTTTCCAATCAATTCAACATAAAGTTCAGTTAATGCTGCTTCGGCCTTGCCGGCGGTTTCAACAATCTGTGAAAGATTAACGGGCTTCAAATTATCGGGATCACATTCATCCGTTAAAACAGAAATCGCGCAACAAGGCAAATTCATATGATTAGCTACCAACACTTCTGGCACTGTACTCATCCCCACTGCATCTGCACCGATCTGATGAAGGTATCGATACTCAGCACGAGTTTCCAAGTTGGGACCTTGAACTGCGACGTATACGCCATGATTCAATTTTATTTTTTTGGTTTTTGCAATCGTCGTTAGCAAACTATTGAGTTTTTTGGAGTAAGGTTGGCTCATGTCAGGAAAGCGGGGCCCAAGCACTTCAAAATTTTCGCCACGAAGCGGATTATCCGGCTGTAAGTTAATGTGATCATCGAACAGCATTAACTCACCTTTTTTCCATTTCAAGTTCAAACAACCGGCTGCATTCGAGATCAACAAATAATCGATGCCTAAGAATTTCATTACGCGAACGGGCAATGTGATCTGCTGCATTTCGTATCCTTCATAGTAATGAAAGCGACCTTGCATGGCAAGAACCCTCTTACCTTTCAATTCGCCGAAAATTAATTTTCCCTTGTGGAATTCAACTGTGGAAATGGGAAAATGCGGAATGGA
Organism: Cyclobacteriaceae bacterium; assembly: GCA_036002745.1. Lineage (GTDB taxonomy): Bacteria > Bacteroidota > Bacteroidia > Cytophagales > Cyclobacteriaceae > ELB16-189. The sequence goes on from DASYTA010000013.1 coordinate 1,487, forward strand.
GTTGTAATTGATGACGACTGGATTTTTTATTTCCTTGACGAAGCGATTGCCCAAGCCTGTTCCGAGAATGACTCCTACTTCTGGTTGTGTGATGCCGTGGCTTTGAACGTACTTTACTGCCTCATTAATTTGATTGAGCATAATAATATAGGTGTACTATCAAAAGTCGCAAAAGGAAACTCAAAATCAAATGAATAAATTTGAAAGAGGATTTGAATATAATTTGAATGCAGATGAAAATCGTTAGGCTGGAAGCATCACATTACCAGGAGGTGAAAGAAATTTATGAGCACGGCATCGCCACAGGCAATGCTACTTTTCAAACGGAGGCGCCATCTTGGGAAGAATGGGATAAAAGTCATCTGCCCAATTGCCGCCTTGTTGCGCTTGATGAAAACAAAAAGGTAATAGGATGGGCTGCACTCACTCCCGTATCCGGCCGATGTGTTTATGCAGGAGTTGCTGAAGTGAGCGTGTATATCCATCTTCATCATCAAGGAAAAGGAATAGGGAAAGTAATATTAGAAGAACTTATTAGACAAAGCGAAGAACATAATCTCTGGACTGTGCAGGCTGGGATTTTTCCAGAGAATAAAGCAAGCCTAAGACTTCATGAGCAACTAGGCTTTAGAAAAATTGGTTATCGCGAGAAAATAGGTAAGATGAAAAATGTTTGGAGGGATACTATTCAGCTTGAGCGAAGAAGTAAAAGAGTTGGTATTGACTAAACATAGTGATTCCCATTTTTGGTATTCGCCACTTCTACAAAGAACTTCGCCACTTTTTCAGTAACCACCTTAAAATATTTTTCTCCTTTTGCTGCGGTCGCCTTTCGTGGATCTCCAACGCCTGTGTCTTTAGTAACTTTCATCCACTGCCGCTCCGCCCAAGCCCATCCTTGTTGGATAGCCGCATAACGAAATTTTTTTGCCGCTCCATCACCTGCCTCAGATAACGGCAAAACTAAATCTGGTCGCAAATGCAAGAGCAGGCTTGTCTCCATCTCGCCAGCGTGATCATCTTTATTTTCGAAGAATTCTTTTTGATCAGTGGATTTAAACCAATCGCAGGAACATAAAAACATTTTCGGAAACTTTAATCCTAACTCGCGGATCATGGTTTTGAAATCATTTCCGCCGTGACTATTTAAAATGATAAGCTTGTAAATTCCGTGACGATTTAGCGTTTCAACAACATCGCTGAGCACAACGAATTGCGTGCTGGGATTCATATTCATATCGAGCATCACGTCGTGTTGTCCTGTGTTGACACCAAAAGGAATAGCGGGAAGTACTATAACTTTTGCACCCTGATCATAAGCGAGACGAGCAGCTTCTGCGGCAATGTATTCGGCTTCAATAATGTCCGTTCCGTAGGGCATGTGATAATTGTGTGCTTCGCAGGCACCCCACGGAAGAATAGCCACTTCAAAAGATGAATCTTTAACTGCTTTCCAATTTGTTTCAGCAAGAATGTAAGGACGGATCATTTAAGCATGAAGTTCAAATTCTAAATTAGAAATTGGGAGATAGAAGATATTTCCCGTAGAACTCATCAATCACAGCTACCGCTTCTTCGGGTGTATCTACGAGGTTGAATAGATTAAGATCTTCTTCACTGATCATTTTCTCTGCCACTAAAGTTTTCTTAAACCACTCAATTATTCCGGCCCAGAACTTTTTGCCAACCATCACAATCGGGAAACGCCCGATCTTTTTTGTTTGAATCAAAGTCAAAGCTTCAGAGAGTTCATCCAACGTACCAAAGCCTCCCGGCATTACAATGAACCCTTGAGAGTATTTTACAAATATTACTTTGCGCACGAAAAAATAATCGAAAGTAATGAGCTTGTCGGCATCAATATAAATATTCCCCTTCTGCTCATGAGGCAAATAAATATTTAGCCCCACGGATTTTCCCCCGGCTTTGTTGGCGCCTTTGTTTCCAGCTTCCATAATCCCGGGACCACCGCCGGTAATTACACCATAACCTTGCTGCACTAATCGCACACCAATTTCTTCTGCCATTTTGTAAAACGGATTGTTCGGCTTTATTCGAGCTGACCCGAAAATGGTAACGCAAGGGCCAATCTTTGCCATCTTTTCAAAGCCCTCTACAAACTCGCTCATTACTTTAAAAATCACCCACGAGTCAGAACTTTTTATTTCAGACCAGTTTTTATCTTTAAACGCCTGACGAATGCGGTGCTCTTCTTCTAAGTCAAGCTGCCTCAACTCATCTCTTTCTTTTTTCTTCGACTTCTTGGCCATAGTTTTTTGATTTGATGTCAAATTACAAATTCGAAATTAGAATTATTGAAGATGATTATGAAACGGTGAGATTGTTTCCATCTACCACCACTGAATATTCTGGCAACGGCGATGTTGGTGGGCCTACTAGCACTTTGCCATTAATATCAAACATGCCACCATGACATGGGCAAGAAAATTTTTTGCTTGAGGAATTGAAACTTATCGTGCAGCCTTGGTGTGTGCAAATGGATGACAAGGCAATATAAGTATCGGGTGCCGTGCAAATGATGTAGATTCCTTTCGATAAGATAAATCCGCCTGTTGTTTTTAGGGCGCTATTAGCCGGACTAGATAAATCAATTGTTAGGCCAGAAGGAGTAGGAGCAGCAGGCGTCACTGAACTTTTTGAACAACTCGCCACGGTTTGAGCAACCAAACCAACTCCAAGTGCAGCGCCAGCATTATTTAAAAAATCCCTTCTCTTCATAAATCAAATTATCCTGGCGAAAAATTATTTTAATAAATCACTCTGTGCTTCACTGAGTGTTGCAAATTTATAACGATAGCCGGTCTTTTTTATTTTTTCAGAAGACACTTTGCTTCCGTTCAAAACGATATCAGCCATTTCACCTAAAATTATTTTTAAAATAAATGAAGGAACAGATGGGAGCCAAAGAGGTTTCTTCAGTTTATCGGCAATTGCTCTCGTCATTTCTTTATTGGTGCACCAGCCAGTCGTGCCATTGTAGGCACCTTTCATTTCATCATTTTCAATTGCGTTAATAAACATCTGACACAAATCATCAATGTGTATCCACGATAAGAATTGTTTGCCTGTGCCAAGAGCCGAGCCAATCCCTAATTTAATGGGCTTGGCCATTTCGTTCAAAGCTCCACCATTTTTGCTCAATACAATTCCGATCCGGAGTTTTATTACCCGCAATCCCAGATCACCTATTTTGTCGACTTCGTTTTCCCATTGATGAGTAACCTGCGAGAGAAAATCTTTGCCCGGTTTGTCTTCTTCTGTAAAAATTTTATCGTTATCGTCAAAGCCGTAGTAGCCGATAGCTGAGGCAGCAACAAATGTTTTGACCTTGTGAGAGTTGTTTCTTAAAGCTTGAAAAAGAAGTTGAGTAGATTTGGTGCGGCTCTCAAGGATTTCCCTTTTTCGCGATGTCGTCCATCGCTTTTCCGCAACACCAGCACCCGCGAGATGAACGATTACATCAGCCTGTTCCAAGGCTTGGGTATCTATAGTTCCACCGGAAGGATCCCAAAGAAATGTTGATACTTTCCCTGACTTTTTGGATCGCCCCAAGTAGGTCACAGAATGTCCTCTTTCGATTAACATCTCCGTTAGCCGTGTGCCTATCAGCCCGCTTGCTCCGGTGATCAGTATTCTTTTTGTGGATATGGTTTCTACTTCGTTCATCAATTTTAATAAGTCGGCACAATTTCTGATCTGTAATCCGATTATCAACCTAAATTTGCAATACGCGCTTTAAATTAACACATCCATGAAAAATAAGTTTTATACAGTTCTGATATTAATCTTAACGAGTACCGTTTGCTGGTCGCAAACCGTTACGATAAAAAAGCAAAAAGAGAAAATCAAAGGGGAAAGTGTGGAGGGATATTCAACTGAGCTGGAAGGAAAACTTGATGATGTGAGCGCTTCATGGACGAAATTTTTAAAAGACATTGGCCGTGTGAAATTATTTTCGTCGGACCCGATTGTAGTTACTGAACCCAATTTTAATGGAACGGTTTACCCCAAAGGAATTATATACGGTTACATTTTTGAAAATGGAAATCAAACAAGGGTGTGGTTAGGATTATTGCCGAAAGAATGGGAGGAGAAAGATCTTGACGCTGCCAACCAAGAAACAGAAAAACTCGTTTACCAATTTGGCATCCGGTATAATCGTGAAAAAGTGCAAAAACAAATTGATGAAACACAAGCCGCGGTTGACGCTGTAGAAAAGCAAACGCAAAGGTTGATAAGTCAAAACAAAGACATGACAATTCAATTGGCCAACAACGAAAAAGAAAAAATCCACCTGGAAAAGTCAATTCAAAACAATAAACTAGAATACGAAGCATTAAAAATTAAATTGGAGAAAAACAGAAAAGCGCAGGACTCTTTAGCAAATGCCTCCATTCAAATAAAGAAAGTAAAGGATACTCACGAAGAGCGACTTAGAAAAATAAATTAGTAATGTAGTATTGGCATTAAGCCCATGTAATCACCATTAAACTAATTTTATATTATTAGCTCTTGTCTGAAATAAAATAGATTCAACGTTAATGAACTTTTAATCCAGGCTTCTCGACTGATTTTTATTGCAGAAATAACTTACGGGTATTAATGACAACCCGTATGGATGCCACTAGGAATTATCATCGCTTCATTATTTTTTTATACTGGTACACGCTCATTGGGCTATTGGCCCTGTCACTTTTGTTTTCTAAAAGCGATGTGGTGCTTTGGGTAAATCGCAATCATTCTGATTTTCTTGATTCTTTTTGTAAAACCATTACTCGTTTAGGTGAAGGGTGGATATTTATTCCGGTTTTAGTTTACACCTTGTTCATTCGCTATTCGTTGTCGCTGGCTATAGTTTCTATGATGTCGGCTCATGGAATAATCTGTGCCGCTGCTAAAAGAATATTTTTTGCCAACGCTCTTCGGCCAACAGCCATAATCAATAATGAATTACTTTATTTGGTACCTGGAGTAGCCTATCATTCAAACTACTCGTTCCCATCCGGGCATACGGCTACTATTTTTTGCTTTGTCGTGTTTGTTTCTTTTTTAATTCGGCATCGCCTTGCAAGTTTTTTTCTACTGATTATTGCGTTGTTAGTTGGGTATTCAAGAATATACCTGCTTCAACACTTTCTATTGGATGTTACGGCAGGGGCTTTTATTGGAACTCTTACCGCCTTCTTTATAGCGTATCTGTTTGATCGCAACGATTTCCCTAATTGGACGAAATCCAGGTTAACGGTTGGGGTGGCGAACAGAAAACTTTCATTGCAAACTAAATGAGTATGGAAAGAAAAGCCCCTGATTCGATTACAGAAATTGTGAACCGGGTTCTTGATTATTTAAAAAATGATGACCGAATTGACATGGTCTATCTTAATAACGAATTGATGACCCTAAGCGAATCAATTGATCGCATTGGTATAAAGAAGCTCGAGGTGCGCGAAATCGGAATCTTATTGGAAGGAATAAAAATTATGGAGTTGCAATTAAAGACCATCGGACTGGTGAGCCATTTGCTCAAAGGAATCAAGGATTCGATTTATGATAAAACCGTCTGAGCTAGCCTAAGTTAACCTACGCTATGAAGTTGCGGTAAGAAGATCGATTTAATTCATAGAACGGAAAATCAGTTTTTTTACTGAAAATCTTTATTCAAAAATAGTAAGACGCATCTATACGTTTAAAAAATTCAGTTTGAAGTGCTACATTGAAATCTGACTGAAGGGAAGAATTCCATAATAAACCCGTAATAAAAAAATAACATCACGAAGACAGCTTTACATTACATTACTCAAGGCTTATCTAATTCACTATGAAAAGGAAAATAAAGAAAGTAAAAACAATAAAAACCAAAAAGAAAAAGTTAGATACATCAAAAATGCTGAAGCACCTGGATAGCTATTCTGCAGTTTCAAAAAACATTTTGCCGATGACTCAATATCTTAATCAAACAATTGCCCTTCTTTCGCATCCGCAGATCAACAATCACATCGATAATGAAAAAAAACTAAAAAAGATTTACTCGAGATTGAAGAAATTCGATATGGAGTTGGACTCCATTGGCGACTTGGTAAATAAAGCAAAGAACAATATTGCCCATCATTTAAGAAACAGAGAACTTTGAGAATTCAACTCTTCAGAAACGATTAGACCAGGTTCACGAATCGGACAACACAGATGAGGTAGATTAATTATTTGGATGAATGTATGGATCTGACTGACGTATTAAATAACATAAACTTTGTGACGCGTTATCAGAAGATCTGTCTTGATCACAATGACTTTGAAAATAGATTAAGTGGAAACAATAGGGGACTTTACGATCATGTTTTATCAACTTTCAATTATAAATCAAAATATTTTCCTAAAGAACATTTTTATCGAATTGTGATTGAGGAAGGTGGATACGAATTCGGATTGCAGCTGGTGCTTAAGGATGGTTTAGTAGAGCCAATGATTGACATTAGGAAGGACGGAACTTATTTCTCACCAGATGGAAGATTTGATTTTATCCCTCAAGAAATGGGAGTAGAATTTGATCGAAAAAAATATAATCTTCCAAAGTATACTTCGGAAGAAGAATTAAAATCAATCTTAAAAGAACTATTCTTAATCTTCGAAGACATAAAGAGCGAACTTGCAAAAGCGTAAGTGGTTGACTCTTTTAAGGTGACGAAAAAATTTTGGGAGTGTTATTCTTTAGATTTCAGCAACGGCATGACTTCTGACAAACTACCGATAATCGCATTTGGTTTAGCAGTAAGCAACTGATCTCTTGAATGTGCACCCGTCGTTATGCCAATTGTCAAAGCACATTTCGCATTTTTACCTTCTTCAATATCAATGATTGAGTCGCCAACCTTTGCTATTTGATCTGAATCACTTAGTCCTAATTTCTTTTTAGCAAGTTCGATCATATCAGGCTGTGGTCGGTTGTTGATTACATCGCTTGCAGTTATCACAGCATCAATCTGTTTGCCTTCCTTCCATCCGACTTTTTCTAAAATAGAGTGAGCCGTAGTTGAATCATAGCCAGTATTCAACACAACATAAATTCCTTTCTGTTTTAATTCTTTGAAGAGTTGTTCTGCTCCGGGCTGTGCTTTGATATCTAATGCACGATAAGCATCATTCAACTTCGATTGAAAACTTTTGAAAATCGTCATGAGAATCTCATGATCGGCATTGTCATCGCGCTTTCGAACGATATCTTTTATCGCTTGAAATTTTTCTTTACCTGCGCCTTCTTCCAAAACTTGATCAAGTGTGAGGTCATAGCCAGATGCACTGATAGCCTCCAACAGTGTTTTGTAAACCACATTGTTTTCATCGATGACTGTTCCAGCCATATCAAACACAATCATTTTAATCATTTCAGAAGATCTTTGGCTTTTGACTTCAATTTTTCCAGATCAATCAAAGGCGTGTCAGTTTCTTTTGCTTCCTCATCCCAGTGACGCATTCTAATGCTCACATCAAACAAAGGATCGTTTTTAAATTTTGCAGCTTCTT
>DASYTA010000014.1:0-2375 GCA_036002745.1 Cyclobacteriaceae bacterium
ACAGGCAAAACCGCTACATCACAACAAGCACAGGAGATGCACGCGGTGATTCGCAAGCAGTTGGCTTCAAAATATGGCGAAGTTGTTGCCTCAGAAATTACGATTCTCTATGGTGGCAGCGTAAACGCCAAAAACGCTGAAGAACTTTTTTCATGCCCCGATGTTGATGGAGGACTCGTTGGTGGTGCTTCTCTTAAGTCAAGAGAGTTTGTGGATATTGTAAAATCGATGAAATAAAAACGGAAAGTACGAGTAACGAAGTACGAAGTTCTTTAAATGGATTTCGTACCTCGCACTTCCAATTTCGCATCTCAATAAGCTCTCGCAAACAATACTCTTCTGCTCGAAGGTTTCCCTGAATAAATACACTTGCCGTTTTCTTGAGGAGTATCTAATGGAATGCAACGGATCGTTGCTTTCGTTTCCTCTTTGATGGCGGCTTCAGTTTCTTTGGTTCCATCCCAATGTGCTAAAATAAATCCAGGAGTTTCGTCTAGTGCTTTTTTGAATTCATCGAATGAATCAATTTTGCGCGTGTTGTCCGTTTTGAACTTCAACGCCTTTTGATAAATATTCTGCTGAATGGCGTCAAGAAGTTTAGGGATTTCGTTCACCACTTCATCCATCTTCATCACTTGCTTTTCTTTTGTATCTCTTCGTGCAACTTCTACAGTTCCGTTTTCCAAATCACGTGGACCGATGGCGATGCGCACAGGTACACCGCGCATTTCATGTTCAGCAAACTTGAAGCCTGGCTTATAGTTATCTCGATTATCAAATTTCACAGACAATCCTTGCTTTCGTAACGCAGTTGCAATCGTTTCAACTTTCGTTGAGATTTTGTTGAGCTCTTCATCCGATTTAAAGATTGGAACTATCACCACGTGAATAGGTGCCAACTTCGGTGGTAACACTAATCCATCATCGTCTGAATGCGCCATAATAAGTGCACCCATCAAGCGTGTGCTCACACCCCATGAAGTACCCCAGACCAATTCAAGCTTTCCTTCTTTGTTGGTGAATTGCACATCAAATGCTTTCGCAAAATTCTGACCTAGAAAATGAGAAGTACCCGATTGCAATGCTTTACCGTCCTGCATTAACGCTTCAATGCAGTACGTATCAACTGCACCAGGGAATTTTTCTCCTTCTGATTTTTTTCCTTTGACCACAGGCACGGCCATAAAGTTTTCAACAAAATCAGCGTAGACATCCAACATCTGCAAAGTTTCTTTCACTGCTTCATCAGAAGTTGCATGCGCAGTATGTCCTTCCTGCCAAAGAAATTCTGCCGTTCGTAAAAACAAACGCGTGCGCATTTCCCAGCGCACCACATTACACCATTGGTTAACTAATATGGGAAGATCACGATACGATTGAATCCATTTCTTATAAGTGTTCCAGATTACTGTCTCAGATGTTGGCCTCACAATCAGTTCTTCTTCCAATTTTGCATCCGGGTCAACGATTACACCACTTCCATCAGGCGCATTCTTTAGGCGATAGTGAGTAACAATAGCGCATTCTTTGGCAAATCCCTCCACGTGACTGGCTTCCTTTGCCAGAAAAGATTTTGGGATAAAGAGCGGAAAATAGGCATTAGAGTGGCCTGTGTCTTTAAACATTTTATCAAGGGCCTGCTGCATCTTCTCCCAGATGGAAAACCCGTACGGTTTTATCACCATACACCCTCTTACGTCAGAATTTTCTGCCAAATCGGCCTTCTTTACTAAATCAATATACCATTGCGAGTAGTCGTCTGCGCGGTTTGTAATTTCTTTTCCCATTTTTGGTATTGTATTTGTGCTTCTATTTGAGGTTGCAAATATATACTAGTGCATTGCAGCCATGTACCTTTTTATAGAAGAAACTTGTTCATTAAAATATCCGAATTGATTAGATTTACGTTACTAACCAGAGGAGTAAATCCTGAAATCTTATGAAAACAAAATCAATTTTGTTGTCCCTGTTAGCAATGACGTCAGGGATTTGTGCGTTCGCCCAAGAGAATGATGATATGTATTTCAGTTCCAAAGACAGGGCGAAAATAAATTTGACGAGCAAAGAAGAGGTGGTCTTAGCTTCCGCGAAAGGAAATAATACCGTTCAAACTATCAATCCATCTGATAGTTATTCAGCAAGAAATGAAAATCCTGATTATGTGGCCGGAGCAAAAGTTGGATCAAACGCAGCTACAACTTCTTCTTACTTCACACCTACGTATCAGCCCAATGTAAATCAAAGTTTGTATAGCAATAATTGCAATTGCAATAACACTGGCTATAATAATTATCCATATGGCAGTTCATATGGTTATAGCCCTTATTCAAGTATGTATGGAATGGGTTATGGTTATAGCCCTTACTCTAGCATGT
>DASYTA010000015.1:0-2311 GCA_036002745.1 Cyclobacteriaceae bacterium
GAGAGCTTTGTAGAAATGCTTTCTGCTATTGAAGGAGCTGTAGACGCTTGATCTTAGACGTCTATCTTCAAAATACTGTCGTGGGATAAAGGTTTGTTAAGATACATCTTAACATTATTGTATTTCTTTGACCGGTTGAAATCTTGCGGATTGATAGAAGATGTAAGCATCACAATCCTGCATTTCTTTCTTGTTAATGCAGATAAAGATTCGAATTCGTCCAAAAACTGAAATCCATCCATCAACGGCATATCAATGTCAAGGAAAATAACGTCGGGTAAAACTTTTTCTGCAACATCCATCTTCTCCATGTTCTTCAAAAACTCAATTGCACTTTTTGCACCCGTGTGGGTGTAAATGTTTTCCGTGATCGACGCTGCTTCAATCATTTTTTGATTGATCAAATTATCGATCTCGTTGTCGTCAATGAGCATTACTGCCCGGTATTTTTTGGGGGCCATAGAGAATTTATTGTGTAATGTTAAAAATAGGTTGAATTAGTTTGTTTTCCAAACTCGCCTACAAATCAAATTTGATGCCTTGTGCCAATGGCAAACTATCGCCAAAGTTGATGGTATTCGTTTGTCTGCGCATATATACTTTCCAGGAATCAGATCCTGACTCACGTCCACCTCCCGTCTCTTTTTCGCCACCAAAAGCACCACCAATTTCAGCGCCAGAAGTGCCGATGTTTACGTTGGCAATTCCACAATCAGAGCCAGCGTGCGAAAGAAATTTCTCCATGTCTTGAAGGCGAGTAGTCATAATGGCCGAAGACAACCCTTGCTTCACACCATTCTGCAAAGCGATAGCTTCTTCAATGGTTTTGTATTTAATTAAATATAAAATGGGTGCGAAAGTTTCTGCTTGCACAATTTCAAAATGATTTTTCACTTCAGCGATAGCAGGCTTCACATAACATCCCGATTCATATCCTTTTCCTCTCAACACACCACCAGGCACAGCGAAATGTCCACCTTCGTTTTCAATTTTCACCAACGCGTCTTTATAAATTTTTACGGCAAGTTTATCTATGAGCGGACCCACGTGATTGTTTTGATCAAGTGGATTGCCAATGCGAAGTTGACCGTATGCTTTCTTCAATCGGTTTTTCACTTCATCATAAACTTTTTCATGAATAATCAATCTTCGCGAAGAGGTGCAGCGTTGCCCGGCAGTACCAACAGCGCCAAAAACTGCACCGATGATGGACATGTCAAGATTTGCATTTTCTGTGATAATGATGGCGTTGTTACCTCCCAATTCTAAAAGCGCTCTGCCTAATCGCGCACTCACGGTCTGACCAACCGCTCTGCCCATACGCACAGAACCCGTTGCCGAAACAAGAGGAATACTTTCATTCGCACACATTAACTGGCCAATCTTATAATCTCCGTTGATGATACACGAAACACCTTCGGGCACATTATTCTTTTCAAAAATCTTGCTCACAATATTTTGGCATGCTACCGAGCATAACGGAGTTTTCTCAGATGGTTTCCAAATGCACACATCACCACATACCCATGCAATCATTGCATTCCAACTCCATACAGCTACAGGAAAATTGAACGCTGAAATTATTCCCACAATGCCAAGCGGATGATATTGTTCATACATACGGTGAAGAGGACGCTCCGAGTGCATCGTCAATCCATTCAATTGTCTCGACAACCCAACAGCAAAATCGCAGATGTCAATCATTTCCTGCACTTCGCCTAAGCCTTCTTGATAGGACTTACCCATTTCGTAGGAAACCAACTTCCCTAAGTGTTCTTTTTGCTCGCGCAATTCCTCACCAATCTGACGCACAATTTCACCTCGCTTTGGTGCAGGAATCATTCTCCATGCTACAAATGCTTTCTCCGCCTGTGCCACTACTTTTTCAAAAGACTTTTCGTCGGTTGATTCTACACTTCCTATAATTTGACCGTCAGCAGGCGAAAGTGAATCGATGTATTTACCAGAAGCTTTTATCCATTTTTTTCCGGTAGAAGTTCCTGGGTTAGATTTTTTTATGTTAAGCGATTGCAGCGCGGCTTTGATTCCGAAATCTTTCATGGGATTAACTTTAATGGAATGCAAACTTAGACTAAATTCGTTGAATAAGAGAAGTAAAACTTAAAGCTCGATTGTTGGCTCACAATTCTTTTCACATTAAAATATTCGAATAATTAAATTTAATATCGAATACACCACATTAGTTGTTTTTTTATGAACAAAATCTTTCTGCTAATTATTCTGTCGCTTCAATCTTTTCTCGGCAAGAGTCAAAACAAAATTGAGAAATATTTTGATTTAAATTGGAAAG
>DASYTA010000016.1:0-3680 GCA_036002745.1 Cyclobacteriaceae bacterium
TCGGTGAATGAAAATGAAATCATATTTGATTGCCTCAATGAGTGCAGCGCATCGACTAAATGAACCTCTTATTAAACTTAATGTTTTAGTGAGAATTTGCCCCGATTGGTAAAATGATTGCCAGTTCTCGGCGGTTAGGAATGATCTGACTTCAAATGAATGACCTTCACGTAAAAGTTCCTGAAAGTATTGTTCAAAACGGAAACGCTGGCTAGGCGCTTCATTTAATGGGTAGGGAACGAGGAAAAGAATTTTCATAGTAACTTGGCATAAAATTGCACAATTGATGCAATCCCCCAAACCATCAATCACTAATCATGCACGACCGCGTTGAATACACCATTGAGTCCTCTAATAAATGGTTGTTGAATTGGAAGGAACTTTGGCAATACCGAGAGCTTTTTTATTTTTTTACTTGGCGCGATATTAAAATCAAATACAAGCAAACAGTTCTGGGATTTATTTGGGCTGTCTTGCAACCTCTTCTAATGATGATCATTTTCACGATGTTCTTCGCCCAGGCCTTGAACATTCCATCGCAAAGCATTCCATATCCGGTATATGTTTTTTCCGGTTTACTGATTTGGAATTTGTTCTCCGCCGGGCTGACGAATTCCTCTAACAGTATGGTGAACAACGCAGCTATCATAAAGAAAATTTATTTCCCAAGGCTCATCATTCCTGTCTCATCTATTTTGGTTGCCTTATTTGATTTTTTTATGGCTTTTATTTTTCTTGTAGGTATTATTTTGTTCTATCAGCAACCAGTCTTATGGTCGGCGATTTGGATTTGGCCTTCTGCACTAGTTGTCGGAATAATTGCCACGCTAGGAATGGGCACATGGCTGGCTGCGCTAAATGTGAAGTATAGGGATTTCAGGTATGTTATCCCCTTTATGGTGCAGATACTTTTTTTTCTTACGCCGGTGATCTATCCAACTTCGATGTTAAAATATCCTACCCTTCAATACATATTAGTTTGCTCTCCTATGTATGCAGCAGTGGAGCTCTTTCGCTATCCACTTACGGGCCTAACTCCTGACTTTACGCTGATCACCGTCAGTTTGAGTTCTGGATTAATCCTTTTGCTTATTGGGATTTCGTACTTCAAACGAACCGAAGATTTTTTTGCCGATTTAGCCTAATTAAAAATTGAAACCAATTCTAGAAATACAAACAGTCGGGAAAAAGTACCGGATACAACATTTGACCGGTGGCTATCTAAGCCTACGCGAACGAATGATGAATGCATTTAAGCTTGAGCGCAGGTCTACAGAAGATTTTTGGGCGCTCAAAGACATTTCATTCCAAGTTCAACCTGGAGAATCTATTGGCATCATTGGCCGAAATGGCGCTGGCAAATCTACCTTACTGAAAATCCTTTCTAAAATTACACCACCAACCACTGGTCGCATTATCTCTAGGGGTCGAATTGCTAGTTTGCTGGAAGTCGGTACAGGTTTTCATCCTGAGCTTACCGGTCGGGAAAATATTTTCTTCAACGGTTCCTTGTTGGGCATGAAGCGAAAGGAGATTCAGAATAAGTTTGACGAGATCATTGACTTTAGTGGTGTCGAAAAGTTTTTGGATACTCCGTTAAAACATTATTCGAGTGGCATGCAGCTACGTTTAGCGTTTGCTGTTGCTGCTTTTTTGGAACCCGAAATCTTGATCATAGATGAAGTGCTAGCCGTAGGTGATGCCGAGTTTCAAAAGAAATGTTTAGGTAAAATGGAAGATGTGAGCAGAAGTGGGAGAACAGTTTTATTTGTGAGCCATCATATGGCAGCTGTTAGGAAGTTATGCGCGAAGGCAATTCTCCTTTCAGCAGGTGAGGTGGAATCAAGCGGCGACGTAAATACAATTACTGATTTATATTTAAAGAAAGGTTTAAGCGGAAATACTGAACGGACATGGCTTAAGGAAAGCTTCAGAAACAAAGAGATTCAAATTTTAAGAGCCGCTGTCTTCTCCAGAAACCTGGCACCGCAAGACCCAATCAAGACATCTGATGACATCGTTATTGAAATCGACTTCTTCAATTTTTTATCCGATGGAAACATTGATGTTACTCTCGATATCTTTGATTCATCAGGTGTGCATTTAACTCACTTTGGAATGGTATGTGATAAAAACGAAAAATTGGCCAAAGGAGAGTTTCGAACAACGGTTGTTTTTCCCGGCAATATTCTAAATACTAATCGATACACAATTAATATTACTTTTGGCTTAAATCAATCGCAAGTACTGTTTAGCGAATCAGATATTTTAAGTTTTGAAGTAGTGGATGCTATTTCATCACGCGGTAAGAATTTTTCGAGATTGCCCGGCATTATACATCCAATATGCGATTGGTCAACTATTCCGTTAACTTCCATACATGCAAGCCAGCGATAGGCCATATTTATTTGAGGTAAAGAAAATCGGAGATCCGTCCATAGGCTATATTTCAATAGCGGAAAGTGCAGTATTGCCGTTTCCAGTTCAGCGTGTTTATTGGACTTATTTTACACCACATGATGTTATTCGGGGAAATCATGCGCATCGAAAACTTCAACAAATTTTAGTAGCGGTTTCTGGTCAAATCATCGTTGAAACAATAAACAGCCAAGGAGCAGAGGAATCTTTTAATTTATCGAAACCAAGTACTTGCTTATATATTCCTTCTATGTGTTGGCGTACACTTCAGTTTTCTCATAACGCGGTACTTATGTGTTTAGCGTCAATTGAATTTAATGAAGTGGACTACATTAGAAATTATGAAGATTTTCAGAAATTGATAAGCCAGCGTAATGGATAAATCACAAGAGTTGGACCGTTTTAGAAATCTCCGCTTTGAAGATTTTGGCCGGATGGCAAGTGATCAGTCACTTAAACCTTTTGAGAAAATTGGATTCCCATCAAAGTTTCGTGAGGGTTTTGATAAAACAATTCTCGAGGATATCAAGCAAAAGGTAAATTGGGATCTTACAAACTCGCTAGTTGATATAGGATGTGGATGTGGTGATTTAACAAAGTTATTGATTGCTGAAAGCGGGCAAAATGGCAAACAGGTTTTATTAGTGGACTCGACGGAAGTGTTGGATCAATTAGAAAATCAGCCCCATGTTAGTAAAGTGGCGGGTCGTTTTCCCGACAATCAAGAGGAGGTCCGACGAAATGGTTTAGTAGATGTTGTGATTTGTTACAGTGTTTTTCATTACGTGTTTTTGGAGGGCAATGCATTGGATTTTATTGACAGTGCTTTAAGTTTATTGAAAGTTGGCGGAAGGTTTTTGGTGGGAGACATTCCCAATGTGACTAAAAGGAACAGATTTTTGTTGACCCCGGAGGGTGAAGCATTTCATAAAGATTTGATGCAAACTCAAGACAAACCCACAGTCTCCCATTTCGATCTGGAGCCTGGTAAAATTGACGATGGTTTTATTATGGGTCTGTTAAGTCGATATCGGAATTTTGGAGTCGAGACATATTTATTACCTCAACCATCGACATTGCCACTTTCTAATTCACGGGAAGACATACTTTTTATAAAACGCTAATTGTTAAATGAAACAGAAGTTAGTTTTATTTGGTGACTCTGCTTTTGCTGAGATAGCATATGAATATTTTACTCATGACTCGCCCTATGAAGTAGTCGCTTTTACAGTTAATAGAGAGTATTTGAAAAAAGAATCTCT
>DASYTA010000017.1:0-3667 GCA_036002745.1 Cyclobacteriaceae bacterium
GGATGCTATGGGAACGCCAGGA
The DNA here is from genome assembly GCA_036002745.1 of Cyclobacteriaceae bacterium. Lineage (GTDB taxonomy): Bacteria > Bacteroidota > Bacteroidia > Cytophagales > Cyclobacteriaceae > ELB16-189. The sequence continues at coordinate 23 of DASYTA010000017.1, forward strand.
GGTTCAACGGCCAACAAAAATTATCCAGTGAAATTTATGGCCTTCCATCACCTGAGCTTTAACATCGGAAAGAAATTCAACCTTGGATTATTTGAGTCTGTTGTTTTCACACCTCAGGATAGCATCAACAAGAATACATTTCAATTGAGCTACCTCAATCCGATTATTTTTTATCGAGCAATCGAACAGCAAGGTGGAAGTCCGGACAATGTCCTGCTAGGCGGAGAGTTCAAATGGAACGCGATGAAGCAATTGTCATTTTACGGGCAATTTGTGATCGATGAATTTGTATTAAAAGAATTGAAGGCAGGTAATGGCTGGTGGGCTAACAAATTTGCTCTGCAAGGGGGACTAAAATATATTGATGTCTTTAACGTCTCTAACCTTGATATTCAGTTGGAAGCTAACTTGATAAAACCTTACGCCTATTCACACGATAGCCAGTACAGCAATTATAGCAACTACGATCAATCGATGGCGCATCCAATGGGTGCAAATTTATTAGAAGGTGTTGCCATTGTTCGATATCAACCGCTTCCAAAACTGAATCTGATTGCAAAAACTTTTTATACGAAAATTGGCCGAGATACTACTGGTGTGAATTGGGGGAGTGATATGTTAAAGAACAATTCATCGCATCAAATGGACTATGGAAATAAAGTTGCGCAAGGTGTGAGTAACACAATTACTTTCGCTGATTTCACAGCTTCTTACATGTTAAAGCATAATTTCTTTATTGATTTGAGAGCAACGATAAGACGCAGCAGCAGCCCTGTGCCACTCTATAATAATAATTCTACGATTACTTCCGTTTCTTTGCGTTGGAATATCCCTGCACGTAATTACGATTTTTAAGGATGAAAGTATTTTTTCGCATTTTGTCTTACGCAAATTCCCTCGGTAGAAGGCTAGGTTTCTTTTTTTTCTATTCAATTCTCGGGATAATTTTTGGTGCCTTTAATATTGTGTTGGTGAGCCCGATGCTTCAGGTACTTTTTGATCGCACGAAAAAAGTTAGCGAGACTCCGCCTTTACCAGATTTTAATTTATCAACCGACTATATAAAAGCGGCTTTCGATCATTATTTTCTGGGGATTGTCTTGAAGAACGGACCTCATAGCGCGCTGCTGTTTGTTTGCGGGCTTATCGTGGTTTGTGTGATAATGGCAAATTTGTTTCGTTATCTCGAGCGGGTAATGGCCACAAAAATCCGAGCGGACCTGGTGAGGAATATCCGAATGGATATTTTTAAAAAAGTCTCTCTACTCCATATTGGTTATTTTAACAATGAAAGAAAAGGAGATTTAATTTCAAGGTTTACCAACGATGTTAACGAAGTTGAGACGGCAGTAATGAGCAGTTTAAAAGCGGTGTTGAAAGAGCCTATAACTATCTCGGTTTACTTTTTCGTTTTGTTCACAATATCCCCTCAGCTTACCTTATTCACGCTACTAGTCCTACCTCTAACTGGCGGTGTATTGGCGGAGATTATTAAAAGATTAAAACGCCAGGCAAGATCAAGCCAGGAGTCATTAGGTAGAATTGTTAATATTCTCGATGAAACCTTTAGCGGTATGCGCGTGATCAAAGCCTTTAATGCACGCGGCTTTGTTATTGGAAAATTGGAAAGTGAAAGCGCCTATTATCGCAAAGTGAGCAAGTCGATGGCTTATAAAAATGAATTAGCTTCTCCAGTTTCTGAAATCCTCGGTGTTGCCATTATTTCGGGTATTATTTTCTTTGGGGGGAACATGGTGTTGAGTTCTGAGTCTACTCTCGACCCCGCATCGTTTCTGCTGTTTCTCACTGTGTTTGCCATGATCATCCAACCTGCTAAAGAGTTTTCGAATGGCATCACTGCATTGCAGCGAGGCACTGCTTCAGCAAAACGTATTTTTGAAATGATAGACACACAGCCGGTTATTCAAAACAAACCAAATGCTGTTGAGTTAAAAAGCTTTGAAAGTAAGATTGAATTCAAAAATGTTTCTTTTGCTTATGATTCGGAATTAGTGTTGCGCAACATTATTCTTACAGTTGAAAAAGGGAAAACAATTGCTTTGGTAGGTCCGTCAGGTGGCGGGAAGTCAACATTGGCGGATTTAGTTCCGCGATTTTATGATCCCACCGAAGGGGATGTGCTCATTGACGGAAAATCGATAAGGGATTATGAAATTGAATCGTTGCGTAAACACATGGGTGTTGTTACGCAGGAGTCAATTTTATTTAATGATACGATCTTCAATAACATTGCTTTTGGTAATCCTCAAATGAGTGAAGAAGCTGTAATCCACGCAGCCAAAGTTGCCAACGCGCATGATTTTATAATGCAAACCGAAAATGGATATCAAACATTTATAGGGGAAAGAGGATCTAAACTTTCCGGTGGACAACGACAACGATTGAGCATTGCGAGAGCTGTACTAAAGAATCCGCCTATATTAATATTGGATGAAGCTACTTCGGCATTGGATTCGGAATCGGAGAAACTTGTACAAGAAGCTTTATTCAATTTGATGAAGAATAGAACTTCATTAGTGATTGCCCATCGCCTTAGTACGATACAACATGCCGATGAAATATTGGTAATTCAGCAAGGGCAAATTGTAGAGCGCGGCACCCACGATGACCTCAACAGTAAAAATGGTCTGTATAAAAAACTGGTAGATATTCAAAAAACAGCATGATCCGCTTTAGAATTATGTGCAAGGTTTTGGTAGCAATTGCAATTTTGTATAATTTCAAAAAATCTAATTTTGCGCCCTTAAATTAAAACTCATGAATACTCGCAGGATTGTCTTTTTATCAATCTTTGGACTCTACCAATTATCGGTGTTTTTGTTTACACTTATTGTCGAGTTTAAAGATGGTTATATCTACACCCTGCTGAACAAAGTCTCGTTATTTAAGTATGGCGCCTTCTTGGGTGTGGTTCTATTTACGATCGAATTTTTTCTCGCTAGAAACGACTCAAAAAACTCAAAGTAAGACATGGACTTTCGTGAAGTAATAGCATCTGAATTCAAACAAGCTGCTAGTGTGCTGGAGAAGTTTATGGGTAATGATCATAATCTATTTTTGATAGAAGAGGCATCGAAGATTATATCCGATTCTATTAATAGTGGAGGTAAAGTTATTTCGTGTGGTAATGGAGGTTCGCATTGTGATGCGATGCATTTTGCAGAAGAGCTCACCGGCCGTTACCGGGAAAATCGCAGAGCTATTCCAGCACTTAGTATTTCTGATCCTACGCATATTTCTTGTGTAAGCAACGACTACGGCTACGAATTTATTTTTTCACGCTACATAGAAGCACTCGGCAATAAAGGTGATGTGTTGCTCGGTATTAGCACCAGTGGTAATTCCATGAATATTATTCGAGCAGCCGAAGCAGCGAAAGAAAAAGGAATGAAGGTTGTCATTCTTTCGGGTAAAGATGGAGGTAAGTTGGCTCCCTATGCTGATGTAGAACTTCGGGTTTCACACCAAGGGTATGCCGATCGCATTCAGGAAGTGCACATTAAAATAATTCACATCCTCATGCTTCTGATCGAAAAGCAGGTGGTGTAGTGAATTGCTAATCGGCTTACTTTTTCTTTTCAAGAATAGCCTTCAAATTTCTAAATGACTCATAAGGTGCTTGCG
>DASYTA010000018.1:0-3904 GCA_036002745.1 Cyclobacteriaceae bacterium
CATCATTGGAGATCGGACAATCGAGGAAAAAGAGATTGATTTGAAAGGTTACTTGGACAATATACCCGTTCGTATAGGTAATGATGCTTACACACATATTCAAAATGATGTCTATGGCCAAGTGTTGGTCGGCCTCCAGCCGTTGTATACGGATGAACGATTAGTGACACGAACCCGAAGTAAATCGTTGCCGCTAATTCATTTTTTATTGGATAAAATTTCCGAGACCATGAACCAACCCGACGCGGGGTTATGGGAGTTTAGGAATAAACAGCAAAAGCATTGTTACACCTTTTTGTTTCACTGGGCAGGAAGCAAGGCCGCAGCAAAAATTGGTAAAGAGTTGAATGATATCTCGCTTGAAAGCAAAGCCATAAAAATTCAAGCAGAGGCTGGCGCACAAATTGAAAAATGCTTTGATGCTGATCGTGGCGTTTATACCCACGCTATCGGCTCAAGCAATTTAGATGCAAGCAGTTTGCAACTGATCACTATGAATTACCTGGACCCTGCAACTGAGAAAGCCAGAAAGCACCTTGAAGTTTTAGAAAAAGAATTGATGACGGATAAGAAATTATTTTATCGGTATAAGCACGAAGATGATTTTGGATTTCCTGAATCTACTTTTTTAGTTTGTGCCTTTTGGTATGCTGAAGCGCTTGCCTGTGTTGGTCGTGTTCAGGAGGCAAGTGAAGCACTGGATAGGCTTGTGAAGTTCTCAAACCACCTTGGAATTTTCAGCGAGGATGTAGGCAACGATGGTAGTCAGTGGGGAAATTTTCCACAAACCTACAGCCATGTTGGGTTAATGAACACTGCTTTTCGTATCGCAAGGAAATTAGATGTTCCTATGTTTTTCTGATCACTAGCCGATCTACTTTATTCCCATTCAAAACAGGGAATCACCATTTTTTTGAACTATAGATTTGCTAAAGATTCCAGTAGTAATTTCAATCGCGGGTTGAGAGACCGTTCTAAAGCCTTGGCTTGGGTGGGAACTTTCCCTACCATACCTACTTGCAAAAAAAAATAGAGTCATGTGCTTGCGTACAAGTTAAGATTAAACGCAATGTTCCGCACCACAACGATATGATAAAAGAATTTGAAAGACTAACAAAGAATGAACAGGACATTCTACTTAAAGCTCCTGCTATTGTCGCACTTTTAGTTGCGAGCGGGACAGGGCAAATTAATGAGTGGGAAAAATCCGATGCAATTAAATTAGCTCACCTAAAAACATATTCAGCCAACCCTCTTTTAATTCCATACTACAAGGAAGTCGAACAGGTTTTTGAGAAAAATTTTGAAGGGATGGCTAAAAAGTTCGCACCATTTGATGAGCCCAAGCGGGCGATGATGCAAAAGGAAATAGATGAAGTTAATGATGTGATCGCAAAATTAGACAATGCTTTTGCCCTTACGCTCCATACCAGTCTTGCGGGATATGCAGAACATGTCAAGAAAGCATACAAAGGTCTTGTTGTTAATTTCCTTTTTCCATTCCCGATTCCAGGATTGACTGCATAAAGAAAAGACAATTGATGATTGACAAATAAAATGCTTACCAAATTTTAACAACTATGAAAACTTTTGAATCAGATAACCTCACAGGTAAAAACCATGAGGGAGCACATCCCAACAACCCGGTCAAATTTTTGACCGCATCTTCAATTATTGGAGATAAAGTGATAAATCCACAGGGTGAACATCTTGGCACAATTAAAGATATTATGATCGATTTGAATGGAGGCAAAATTGAATATGTTGTTATTGAATTTGGTGGGTTTCTTGGTTTGGGTGAAAAATATTTTGCTTTGCCTTATTCGCTTATCAAAGTGGATTCAAAAAATGAATCCTTCTTGCTCGACCAGTCAAGGGATGCACTGATTAATGCCCCTGGCCTCGATAAAAACCACTGGCCCGAAACAAATACTCACCTATTTGATTCTTCCAGTTACTGGGGTGGTTTCATGGGCGTCAATACCGGTGGTGTTCCTTATTGATCACTGAAACCAAATAAATTGCTGCAAAGAAAATTTATGAAAATGAAAAAAGAAATATTTATCGCTTCTGTGGTGTTGATGGTGCTATTCTCTTGTAACCAGCCACGCAAGGAGAATAGCCAAAATTCAGAGGATACAACGATGACAAAAAAAGAAACCGCAGACTCCTCGACAGCTGAAACTGGAGTCTACTTTGTAAATCTTAAAGATGGTGACAAACTAAAGTCGCCAGTAATTATTCAAATGGGAGTTCACGGCATGACCGTTGAGCCCGCTGGCAACGTCGAAGAAGGTAAAGGTCACCACCATATAATTATTGACGGAACTTTCATAGAAAAAGGTCAAGTGGTGCCAATGGATAAAACGCACCTTCATTTTGGCAAGGGGCAAACTACCGATACACTTAAACTCTCTCCGGGAGAACATACATTAACATTACAGTTTGCAAATGGTGTGCATGATTCTTATGGAGAGGAATGGAGTAAGACTATCACCATTAACGTGGTCGAGTAGTTTTAATTTTTCACCGTCCTTACTTAATATCACTGGATGATAGCATAATTGGTAATGCATGACATTACCAATTATGCTTTTTTTTTAAACCCTTAATTGTTTATTTTTCGATCTTTCATCCAGTGGAGACTATCATCATTATTCTATTTTGCGTTGGCTATTTGATAATTGCCTTAGAGCATTCGATTGAGATCAACAAGACCGCAACAGCACTTGTAACTGGCGTTCTGTGCTGGACAGTTTACATACTAAATAACGATGCTCACATTGTAACAGAGCAATTATTCGAACAGCTTGGTGAAACTTCTGGTATTTTATTCTTTCTTATGGGTGCAATGACCATCGTTGAGTTAATAGATTCTCATAATGGATTTGAAATTATTAATAGGGCAATAACAACAAAAAATATCCGCACGCTGTTGTGGATCATCTGTATAGTCTCTTTCTTCTTATCTGCTGTTCTCGATAATTTGACAACGACGATTGTCATGGTAACACTTTGCGCAAAACTAATTCGCCATGCGCAACAGCGTTTGCTGTTCATCGGAATGATTATTATCGCTGCCAATGCTGGGGGTTCCTGGTCTCCCATTGGAGACGTTACTACAACGATGCTTTGGATTGGCGGACAGATTTCAACAACTGCCATCATCGCCAAACTATTCATACCAAGCTTGGTTTGTCTTTTCGTTCCGTTAACGATTGCTACGTTTCAACTAAAAAATGATCGTCAATTACAAGAAGCCGGAAGCAACGCTGCGATGTTGAATTCATCCCGATCGCCGGATCAACGATTGATTTTTTTTAGCGGGATTGCAGTTTTACTTCTTGTGCCTGCGTTTAAAACGTTAACGCACTTGCCTCCTTTCATGGGTATGCTGTTAGGCTTAGGATTTCTCTGGATACTAACGGAACTTATTCATAGAAATAAAAATGAAGAAGAAAGACAGAAGCTTTCCGTTATCCATGCCTTGGAACGTATGGACGTCCCGAGCGTGCTTTTCTTTCTTGGAATTCTTCTGGCCGTTGGAGCACTCCATTACGCAGGGCAACTTTCAAACCTTGCCGGGGCGTTGACAAATACATTTGACAATGATAAAATCATTTTAACGATCATTGGTATTGCCTCTGCGGTTGTTGACAACGTGCCAATTGTTGCTGCGACAATCGCGATGTACCCGCTCGACTCTTATCCACTTGACCATTCATTCTGGCATCTTCTAGCATTTTGTGCAGGTACGGGCGGGAGCCTGCTGGTGATAGGCTCTGCAGCAGGTGTTGCAGCCATGGGCTTGGAAAACATTTCCTTTGGATGGTACGTGAAACGTATCTCATGGCTGGCACTGATCGGTTATTTTGCCGGAATCGCCACCTTTATTTTTCAAGAG
>DASYTA010000019.1:0-4997 GCA_036002745.1 Cyclobacteriaceae bacterium
GATTGATAATGAAATCTTTGATGTTCACAAACATCTGGCGATTTACCAATCCGATTTAAAAAACTGGAAAGGAGCCATGGCTCATTTAAATAAGATGCGTCAGCTTCAACCTCACTCTGAGGTGACTTGGCGTCTGAGCGGCCTTATCAAAGCCGGCCTTAAAGATTACTATGGTGCCATCATTGACCTTTCGCACTACTTGAAGTATGATACGGCTGACATTATTTGTTGGCGAAACCGTGCCTTCGTCCGTTACCAGATTGATGATTATAAAGGTTCAATAGAAGACTATCAAAAATTGGCAGTTTTGTTACCTAAGGATATTACAATAGACATCGCTATTGCAGAAAACTATTCTCTTATGTCCGAACCCTCTCAAGCAATTGTAATACTTAAGGATGCTTTAACGAAAGACGTAAGTAACATTGCGGTCAAATTAGTATTGGCAGATAAGCTTATTGACTATAACAAGGTTGAGGAAGCCGATCAGGTTCTCAAAGAAGTGAATAAATATGTAGCTCGTTATTTCACATTCAATTTTAATTCTGCCTATCGCGATTATATACAATGCCGCATCTATTTTGCAGAAGGTAAAACTGAAAAGGCCTTTAAAGAGGTCGGAAAGAAGATAACCCAATACGGTGAGACTGATGCTTTACTTTGGCTGAGAGCAACTATTTTTTTAAGCAAAAACGAGTTGGAGTTGGCGAAAAGAGATCTGAGCAAATTGAAAACCAAAGATTATAAACCCGCCAAGAAAATGATTTTAAAATATAGTGTGTAATGGAAGACGATCATAATCAAAATCCTGATGATATGTGGGTAGAATCAGATACTTATCAACCCAATGATGTTCATGAAAACAAAAAGAGAAGAAAAAAAGACCAATTCATGCGAATAGTCATTATTCTTTTCTTGGTCTTACTGGCAATACTTTTGAGTTGGATAAAAAATTAATTGGTCAGACAACCAACAGGAAAGATTTCGTGATAAACCTCAATTCTTTAAATTACAAACAGAACGACAGTTGAAAATAAAAGTTAATTCAGACGAAAACCCTTATCCTTCTGCTGATATTCAGCAGAAACTCCTTGAGCCACGCAAATTAAATTCGTATTTCATTGTGTTAATTGAAAGCGGCTCCATTACCTACAAATTGGACTTGCAAGAAATTACGCTTACCGACGGGCAGGTGCTTTTTGCTATGCCCAACCAGGTTTTTACACCACCTTCTAAAGCAGACACGCTGAAGTATTTCAAAGTCTTATTTGACGAAAACACATTGGCATTGCTGCCACAACAATTTCCTTTTTTAGTTAACCCGTTGAATTCACAAACAATAAATTTTGACGATGTTGCGCGGCATCGGGTAAGGAAGGGTTTTGAAATTTTAAATCAAATACTTCACGTAGATAAACATCAGACGGACACGGAAATAATATTGGCTTATTTGAACTCACTGTTAGTAGAATTGAATAGTGCTTATTTCAAAAACAAAGAATTGACCAATACTTTTAACACTAACCTATCAAAATTTATTGAGTTCAAGTTAGTAGTGGAAACGCATCTCACAGAGCAACCCTCGATCAATACCATTGCTGAAAAATTGGCGTTAACCACCAATAGTTTATATCGGATTGTAAAAGAACATTCGGGTGTTTCTCCGAAGGACTTTCTAACTAAGCGTTTGATGATAGAAGCTCAGCGAAAGCTACATTATTCAAACCTTTCAGTAAAAGAATTGGCTTACGAATTAGGCTTTAATGATCCTGATTATTTTTCGCGCCTTTTCAAAAAATGCACTGGAAAAAGTGTAAGTAAGGTTTTAGAAACCCGGCAAGATTTGTCAGGGAAATAAAACGATTTGTCCATCTCCCCTGTTTTTTAGCGCGCCACTTTTGCTGCATAAAATTTAAAATAAATGAAAACAGCATTAGTGACAGGAGCTAACAAAAGCATTGGCTTTGAAGTTGCGCGGCAACTTGCTCAAAAAGGAATTTACGTTTTTCTAGGTAGTCGTGATTTAAAAAATGGTAGGGAAGCCGTTAATAAATTAATCGCCGAGGGATTAAATAATGTAGAGGCAATTCGGCTTGACATTACGAATGATGAATCGGTAAAAAGCGCCAGATTAGAAATTGGTAAGAAAACAAAAGTGTTGGACATTCTTATCAATAATGCGGGCATCTATGGTGGCTACCCACAAGCCGCTCTTGATGCAACGGTAGACCAGTTCAAAGCGGCATACGATGCAAATGTTTATGGTATCGTTAGAGTTACGCAAGCATTTATTGATTTATTAAAAAAATCATCCGAGCCTCGTATTGTAAATGTAAGTTCAAGTCAGGGTTCTATTACGCTGCATAGCGACCCTTCCTACAAATATTACGACTACAAAGGCGCGGTTTATCTTTCTTCAAAATCCGCAATGAATATGTACACCGTTGTTTTGGCGTACGAATTAAAAGATACTAACTTCAAAATAAATGCTGTCTGTCCCGGGTATACAAAAACCGATTTCAACGGTCATCGTGGAACCGGAACTGTTGATGACGCGGGAAAACGAATTCTTAAATATGCTTTGATTGACAAAGACGGACCCACGGGAAAATTCTTTAGCGAAGAAAATAATCCGAAGACGGGAGAAATTCCTTGGTAAAAACGATTGTTGAAGCCTTATTGGTCAGGCGAGCAACAAGAACAAAGGGTTAAAAGGTTAAAGTTGATGGGACCAAGAAGAGCTGGGAAAAACACAGCCTGAGCACGGGAAAAATCCCGTTGCCAATCCTTCAATATTACTTTTGATTTGCATCTGAGATTATCGTATCCAGAAACGATAAAAGCCTAAAGCCAAACGACCAGACGGGTTGTTTGGCTTTTTTATTTGATAACCTCACCAACAACTTGTTAATAAATAGACGAGGGTTAGTGGAATACCACTAACCCTCTACATCGTTTTAGTACTTGTTCTATACCTAAACTTAAAACAGAAGTAGCACGATGATACCATGTGAACGTGTGAAAAATGTTTTATTGTATACAAATTATTCTTTGCCATGAATGGCAAAGGCCTTCTGATGAAATCTGCCGATAAAAAATACTTTTTACCGAATTCGTAATAGACAGAATGTCTTATCTTTGAGTAAAATGAAAATAAACGGGAATAAGATAGTGAATCTGCTGATGGGCGTGCTACTGCTCATCACAATCTCTTATTCTATTCCTTCTATTCCTCGACAAAGAAATATAACTCAGACTGAATGGGTTAAAACGGTAAAGCATAATGAGATCAGCGCTTCTTCGAAATCCTTTCAACCGCATTCATTCGCTGCCGTTGTGTATACTTATAGAATTTTGAGTTTAAAAAATAGATTACATGTTATTTTCAAGCTGAATGAACTATTTCAATTAGCCCATAATCCCATCAAGTTTGCTCCGGCAAAAACATTTTTTAATGATGATGACTACTTACTCTCCTAAGTAGGTTTCTCTTTCAGTTTTTTTAATCCATCATTTATCGGCCACACGATATTGTGACGCACGCATCATCATGAAAAATTTCAAGAAGATTTTTAGGTATTTATTTTTAGGGCTTTTGATTTTGCTGGCTTTGTCGGGTGTATTTTTTACCATTGCACCTCGCAGACCAAATCAAGACTACGACAACGAAGTCAAAACGGAACTTGTAGAAGGAAAAGAAGACAACAGCGAAATGAGCAATCGGAATTGATGTCACTGAGCTTTTTTCCCTGAAAGGGTGACAAGCCAGTAATTATTTTTTTTCAAAGCCCATTAAGTCCCGAATCAAATTCGCTTCGTCTTTTGAGCTTAATTTTTCGAGCAACAAAAATGCAACCTCCATGGCAGTAGAAGGATTCCAGCTCGTAGTAATTTGATCGGTAACTACAATTGGCTCGTTGACTACATCCACACCAAACTCTCGCATCATCTTTTGCCTGACCCCGCTTCCTTTATTATAGGTGGTGCCGCGGCTTCCATTTAAAATTCCACTCTTCGCTACAGGCAAACCTCCTGTACAAATACTTGAGATCGGTTTTTTCTCCCGGTTAAACTCCCGAATAAGGTCGAGGAATTTCTCGCTATATGCTTCGTTGTAAAAATTGAATTCGACAAAGCCTCCGGGAATAGCCAGTGCATCGTAGTCCCTTACATTTATTTGATCAACTGTTACATCGGGAATTAACGTGACACCGAAAGTACTAGTCACTTTAGGTGTGAAGCCACAAATCACCAAGTCGATTTTCCCACCGCCATCCACACGATGCCATCCAAACACATCAATAAAAACACTCGCTTCGTATATTTCGAAACCATTTGCCAGAAGTAGAAGTACTTTTTTCATATCACTGATTTTATCTTATAAGTTTTGCCACAAAACTATTCCCACTCAAGTGAGGGTGTTCTTCAAATGCAAAGAGTAGGCGACTATTTTAAACTAATTTTCACAGCAGAAATAATTACTGCACGGCCTTAATCAATCTTCAAGGAGTTCGCCGATAATTCGCAAGCCATCTAATGTAAGCTTCGGATCCACTAAGTGAAAAAATGATTTCAGCGAAGTGATCACGAAAGAAAGTCCGCCAGTAGCAACAGCCGGGCACTCTATACCCAGCTCTTTACGAATAGCACCCACCATATTTTTTACTAAGCCTTCGTATCCAATTACAATCCCCGATTGAATGGCGGTGACAGTATTGGTGCCGAGCGCAGACTTAGGCATCTCCAACGGTACGTCAAAAAGTTTTGCTGTGTTTTGAGATAATGATTTTAATGCCGTGCGCAAACCTGGTACAATAGAAACGCCCAATATCTTACCCTCACCGGAAACAGTGGTGAAGGTGAGCGCAGTTCCAAAATCAACGACGATACAAGTTTGTTTCAATTTAAAATGCGCAGCCAGTGCATTGGCCACTAAGTCTGCACCAATTTCATGAGGACTTAAAATAGTTAAAGGAAGTTGAGCATAAACGGCTGGC
>DASYTA010000020.1:0-6683 GCA_036002745.1 Cyclobacteriaceae bacterium
AAATCTTTCCGCAGATCAGAGCAATGGACAAGGATGGTACAGTGTAGTGCGTGACGAAAAGAAAGTATTGATTGTTGCTATTACTTCAGATCGTGGACTTTGTGGATCATTTAATAGTTCAATCTTCAAAGCCACTCTCAAGTTGATTGAAGAAAAATACTCGGCACAGTATCAGCAAAAAAATGTGACGATACTCCCTATTGGAAAAAAGGCAGCAGAATTTTTTACAAAGAGAGGTTTCCCTGTAATCAACACGTACGCAAATATTTTTCAAGACCTATCATTTGAAAAAGTTTCGGAAGCCGGACAATTTTTGATGGATCAATTTCAAAAAGGCGAGTTCGATAAAATTGAAATTGTATTCAACGAATTTAAAAACGTTGCCACTCAGATTTTAATAACAGAGCAATGGTTGCCTGTGCTGCCGTTGAAAGTGGAGAAAAAGACAGAACAGATTGATTACATTTTTCAACCTAATCAGGAAGAGATAATCACAGGTTTGATTCCTAAATCGTTGAAAGTACAATTGTTTAAAGCTGTATTGGAAAGCAATGCTTCTGAAAATGGAGCCCGCATGACAGCCATGGACAAAGCCACTGAAAACGCTGGTGAATTATTAAAAGACCTTCGATTGACATACAACCGTACTCGTCAGGCCGCAATCACGAAAGAAATTCTGGAAATTGTTGCGGGTGCGGAGGCATTGAAATCAGCTTAGTAAACTTTAAAAGAATAAATTTGAAGTCTCCTGAATTTCGGGAGACTTTTTTATTTCATGAGAAAAATAGTTGACACATATAAGATGATCAATATTCTCAGCCTTGATATAGCTGTCGGAGCTATGATTTGCGCTTCTTTTTTTGCTCACGTTATGGAGGTAGAAGTTTTGCCCCAAGGATTGATTTCTTTGGGCTTAACAGTTTGGATGATCTACACCGCGGATCATTTGCTGGATGCGCGAAAATTGGAACAAGAGGCATCTACGGAGAGGCATCGATTTCATCAACGACATTTTAAATCGTTAACCCTTCTGTTGATTGTCGTAGCATTAATCGATGTTACACAGATTTATTTTCTGCGGCGCAAGGTTTTTATGGATGGGCTAGTATTGGCTTTTCTTGTAGGAATATATTTCTTGGTTCAACAGCGTATTCCCTTTTTAAAGGAATTGTTAGGAACCTTATTATATACAGGAGGTGTAGTGTTAATTCCTATGTCGGTGAATGATCAATTGTCAGTATCAACCATTTTACTAATTCTGCAATTCGGAATCACAGCATGGGTAAACCTCTTATTGTTTTCTTGGATCGATAAGCCGAGGGATGAAAAAGACAAGCACCGTTCTTTCGCAACGACTTTTGGATATAGAGTGACGCAAGGAGTTTTATCGTTTCTATTTGTTGTTATTGCTGTTCTCGTTGTAATTCAATCTGTATTTTTTTTCGACATGAGAGCAATAGCTATTATTACGCTAATGGGAATTATTCTTTTGCTAATTTTTTGGAAGAGAGATTATTTTGAAAAAGAAGATCGTTATCGATTATTAGGTGATGCAATTTTTTTACTCCCGATCTTCTATCTTATTCTCGCGAAGTGAAATTAAATGGCTTTGATAGAATTGCATTTATTTATGACTTTCTGGCGAAGCTTGTCTTCAATAATAGCATAGTTAACTCGCAAAAGTATTTCTTGAACAAAATTCAGGATTACTCTAAAGTTTTAATCCTTGGAGGCGGTTCGGGCCAGCTTCTAGTTGAGCTCTTGAAACTAAAACCAAATTGTGAAGTGTGTTATGTCGAGGCATCAGAGAGAATGATTGTTCTTTCAAAAAACAAGATTAAACGTACCAGTATGGTTCATTTTATTCACGGAACTGAAGAAGACATTTCAAGGTCTATTGAGTATGACGCGTTGATCACGAATTTTTACCTCGACCTTTTCACTGAATATCAACTTGCGGACATTATAGTCAAGCTACAATCAGCAATGAAACCTGAAGCACAATGGATTGTGACCGACTTTGTTAGTAATAATAAATGGTGGCAAGAGACGATGCTGAAAGTGATGTATTGGTTTTTTAGAATTACATGTGATATTGAATCGCAACAATTGCCCGAATGGGATAAAGCAGTAGAGAAAATAGGAGTGAAAGAGATTGAATCGAAAACTTTTTACAGAAGTTTCATTAAAACGTCCTTATATCAGTTTTAATCTTTTTTTTGTTCTTGTTTCATGCCTTCAACAAAAGCTCTACGACTGCGTGCTTCATATCTGTCTTTCTCTCCCAACAACACCTGAGATTTATCGGCAGTAAGCCGGAAAGAGAAGGAAGCGAGTTCACCGGTTTGCGCACAAATGGCGTGTACCTTAGTTACAAACTCAGCCACGGCAAGTAAGTTCGGCATCGGTCCAAACGGTTTACCCTCGTAGTCCATGTCCAGCCCGGCTACAATAACGCGTTTGCCTTGGTTGGCTAATGTATTACAAACTTCAACGATGGCTTCATCAAAGAACTGAGCCTCGTCAATTCCAACTACGTCACAATTGCCAGCGAGTAATATAATGTCTCCAGCAAAATTTACGGGCGTTGATCTGATTTCGCGTTCGCTATGAGAGACAATCTTTTCTTCGTGATACCGTTTGTCTACGGAGGGCTTAAAAATTTCAACCTTTTGTTGGGCAATAAGGGCACGATTAAGTCTTCGGATCAACTCTTCGGTTTTGCCTGAAAACATGCAACCGCAGATCACTTCGATCCAACCCGTTTTTTCGCGGCCACCAAGGTGAGGTTCAATAAACATAGCGCAAGTTAATATTTATGTAAGACCATGGGTATTTTACAGCCAATGTTGATTGTTTATCTTTACCCGTAATCATTTTGTCACTAATGGAAGAAAAAATCAGTTCCAAAGCTATTGATGTCTATAGCAATAATTTTGCTTCCAAATTGGCTGACTCCTTTTTTCAAAAGAAAGATAAAATTAACGGACAGGAAATTCTAGCGTTAAGCGAAATCAAACAAGTGAATTTGTTGGTGGTTAAAGAACTGATGCGCTTATGGAATGCGGAACAACAAAAGTGGCAGAGTCCTTTTTTTGATTATGGAGCTGATGCTGTTCAGAAATCCAAAGAGCAGTTCAAGAACACATTGTCCAACAACATCCTCATTTCAAAAAAAGATTTTTTACCGTTATTAAAATTGGCTGTTTCGCAAACGCTTTTCCTGGTGCTAGCTCCTTATGATTTTTTTTCTAATGTGTTGGACTCGAGAGGCAATGGTGTGATCAAAGTGAGTGATCTTAAAAATGAAACGCGCTATCTAAAGATCAACAAGGCACCCTTAGAAAAACTCGTAGAGAAATTGGAAGAACGAAAATCGGATGCGATTACGGGCAACGAAGCGTTTGCTTTGCTCGATCATATTTTGGAGGAAGTCAATTTTACTCCTGAGGATATTGACGGGCACATTGCGGCATTTTCAAAATTGATACCCATTACTATTGAACGGCTTCTAGAGCAAGAAGAAACTACAAGAGAAGTAAAGCGGTCACCTTCATTAAAGGAGCCAATAAGCGCTCCTGCTGTGGAAGAAACTAAGCGAAAAGAATTCAGAATTAAGGACAGCCTGACGATCAATCAGAAATTCATGTTTACCAAGATCCTGTTTTCTGGTGACTTTGAAGTTTTTTCGGAAGCAATTGCTCGCTTTGATAAGTTTAGGAACTTGAATGAGGCTCTCAGCTACATTGACGAGAACTATTCTCAATGGGATAAGGAAAGTGAAGAGTTCGAAGAATTCTTATCCATTCTTCAAAGAAAATTTAGTTAGACATTTAAAAATCTTGAAAATAAAAAACCCGGCTCATCACCGGGTTTGTCTTTTAAATGAGTTTTTTAAATTTTATGATCCACAAGCCTCACAAGCATCTGGATTATCCAATGAGCAAGCCATGTCAGCCATTTTTTGTTCGTAGTCGGCTGATGTTTGCTGGTAAGGAATAGCTTGCTGTGTTTCTGGCACAACTTGAACCGGTTGTGAAATAGCTGACTCTACAATTGCAACAGTTGCGGCAGTTGATTCAACTGGCGTATTCTGGTGCACGGCTTTGTCAAGTGTAAACTTGATAGCGTCAGCCGCAGCAGTAGAGCGCAAGTAATACATACCTGTCTTCAATCCTTTCTTCCACGCATAGAAATGCATAGAAGTGAGCTTGCCGAAGTTCGGATTAGTTAAATGAATGTTCAGGCTCTGCGATTGACAGATATAAGCACCACGATCAGCACTCATGTCGATGATTGCTTTCTGTGGAATCTCCCAAACTGTTCTATAAATATCCTTAATGTTCTGAGGGATTTCAGCGATTCCCTGGATGGAGCCGTTGGCAGCAACTAATTTTTGGCGCATCGTCTCGCTCCAAAGTCCAAGGCTGATTAAATCCTTCATCAAATGCTTATTAGCAATAATGAATTCACCAGACAAAGTTCTGCGCGTGTAAATATTTGAAGTGTAAGGTTCAAAACATTCGTTGTTACCAAGGATCTGTGAAGTAGATGCTGTTGGCATCGGCGCAAGTAACAAAGAGTTGCGCACACCATTTTGTTTCACTTCACGCTTTAATTGTTCCCAATCCCAACGGCCGCTATCCGGAGTTACACCCCACATATCAAATTGGAAAATTCCTTTCGATACAGGAGAACCTTTAAAAGTCTCGTAAGAGCCATGCTCTTTCGCTAATTCCATCGAAGCCTCCATCGCTGCGAAGTAAATCGTTTCATGAATATCTTTATTCAAGCCACGAGCTTCCTGAGAATCGAAAGGCATACGAAGAAGGATAAACGCATCCGCTAAGCCTTGCACACCAATACCAATCGGGCGATGGCGCATGTTGCTGTTGCGCGCTTCTTCTACAGGATAGTAATTTACATCAATCACTTTGTTGAGATTGCGTGTAATCACTTTCGTGATCTCATACAATTTTTGGTGATCGAATTTTCCTTCTTCTGTTACAAATTTTGGTAATGCTATTGAAGCAAGATTACAAACAGCCACCTCATCAGGTGAAGTATATTCAATGATTTCTGTGCAGAGATTACTTGACTTGATTGTGCCAAGGTGCTTCTGATTAGATTTTTTGTTAGCAGCATCTTTGTACAACATGTACGGAGTGCCAGTTTCAATTTGCGCTTCCAAAATCTCGAACCAAAGATCTTGCGCTTTTACTTGTCTGCGGAATTTTCCTTCTTTCTCATATTTTTCGTAAAGACGTTCAAATTCTTCACCATAACAATCGGCTAAACCGGGTGCTTCATTAGGGCAGAAGAGTGACCACATCTCATTGTTCTCGATGCGTGTCATGAAAAGATCAGGAATCCACATAGCGTAGAACAAATCGCGCGCGCGCAACTCTTCTTTTCCGTGATTCTTTTTCAGTTCAAGGAAATCAAAAACATCGGCATGCCATGGCTCAAGATAAATAGCAAAACTTCCTTTGCGCTTGCCGCCACCTTGATCAACGTAACGTGCCGTCATATCAAAATTACGCAGCATAGGCACAATACCATTCGATGTGCCACCGGTTCCTTTGATGTATGAACCTTTTGCACGCACATTGTGAATGCTTAGGCCAATTCCTCCTGCAGATTGTGAAATCTTTGCAGTCTGTTTTAGTGTATCGTAAATGCCATCGATGCTGTCATCCTTCATCGTCAGCAAGAAGCATGATGAAAGTTGAGGCTTCGGCGTACCTGCGTTGAAGAGCGTAGGAGTAGCGTGTGTGAACCACTTCTCCGATAATAAATTATAAGTTTCGATTGCCGCAGGAATATCTTCACCATGAATGCCAACCGCAACTCGCATAAGCAAATGTTGTGGGCGCTCCACCACCTTGCCATCAATCTTCATCAAATAAGATTTCTCTAATGTGCGGAAACCGAAGTAGTCATATCCGAAATCACGATCGTAGATGATTGCTTCATCTAATTCAGCTGCATTCTCATGAATTACTTTCCATGTTTCTTTGGAAATCAACGGAGCATTTTGTCCTGTCTTCGGATCAACATAATTGTAAAGTCGCTTCATTGTGTTTGAAAACGACTTGCTCGTGACCTTGTGCAAATTGCTTACCGCAATACGAGCAGAAAGCTTCGCAAAGTCAGGATGCCTTGTAGTCATACTAGCGGCAATTTCTGCCGCGAGGTTATCAAGTTCTGATGTGGACACGCCATCATACAGACCATTGATCACTTTCATCGCCACTTCTACTGGGTTGACAAACTTGGGATCTAAACCGTAGCAGAGTTTTTCAATGCGGGCGGTGATTTTGTCGAACTTAACGGACTCCCTGTGTCCGTCACGCTTGAGTACGAGCATTGCTTAAATGGGTTGTTTGTGAAAGATTAAAAAATGTGATCGAATGTATTTAAAAATCTTCGTTCAACGAAAATTTTGGTGAAGTTTCTTTTTCGGTGCTCTTCATCACACCCGCCTTCTGATATTCTGCTACTCTTTTTTCGAAGAAGTTGGTTTTTCCACGAAGCGAAATCATTTCCATGAAGTCAAATGGATTAGTAGCGTTGTAAATTTTCTTGCCAACTAACTCATTGATCAATCGATCAGCAACAAATTCAATGTATTGACGCATTTGTTCAGCATTCATTCCAATCAAATTCACCGGAATAGCATC
>DASYTA010000021.1:0-5584 GCA_036002745.1 Cyclobacteriaceae bacterium
CTCTATGCGTTGGCTTCACTCGCCATGCAAAACAGAACGAAAGAAATAAGTATACGAAAAGTAATGGGCGCCAGCGAACAATCATTGCTGGTTTTGTTATCGAAAGAATATGTTTTTTTGATTGCGGTCTGCCTAGTGGTATCTATTCCGGTTACCTGGTATCTTATGAAGAATTGGCTCTCTACCTTTGAATACAGAGTAGGAATTTCTGCGGATGTATTTATTTTGGCGGGTGCAATTTCATTGCTCATCGCATTAGCTACCATCAGTTTTCAAACCTTAAAAACAGTCTGGACTAATCCTGTAAAGAGTTTGAAGTACGAGTAATCTTATGCATCAAGAAGAAACATTGGCTGCGTCCGATTGTATTCTGTATTTTTGATTTAACAATCAAAAACAACACCATGCGGCACCTGATTACAATTGCTTTTTGCTTGTGCTTTCATTTCGGCCTTTCGCAAAAGGATGTGCCTATAATTCTTGATACTGATATAGCCCCTGATTATGATGATGTGGGTGCGATGGCAGTACTCCATTCATTGGCTGATCGTGGTGAAGCAAAAATATTGGCTACCATTTCGTGCAATGCATTTAAAACTACAGTGCCGACCTTAAGCGTGTTGAATACTTATTTTAAACGATCAGAAATTCCGATAGGTGTAGTTAAATCAAATACACCTAACGATGGTTGTAAACAAAAATGGGCTGAAGCTATCGTTGAAAAATATCCTCATTTAATGACAAAGAACGAGGATGTTTGGGAAGCCGTGCAGCTTTATCGAAGAGTTTTAGCAGCGCAGCCAAATAAGAGTGTCACGATTGTTTCCATTGGTTTTTTTACCAACCTAGCAAGGCTCCTTGATTCTAAACCTGATCGGTTTTCACCCTTAAATGGAAAGGAACTTGTTTCAAGAAAAGTAAAGCACCTGGTTTCCATGGCAACAGGTACGGGAAGCGATGGTCAGGGCTTTCGCGAATTCAATGTTCTTGTTGACGCACCAGCATCACAAAAAGTCTTCAGCCAATGGCCAACTCCAATTTTGTTGAGTGGCTTTGAGATCGGTCATAAAATCTTGACCGGAAAAAGATTGATTGCCGACACATCTATTCATAACAGCCCAGTTAAAGATGCATTTCAAATAGCTCTTACGTTCGACAAGAATACAGAAGGCCGCCATAGTTGGGATCAAACTGCTGTGCTCGTAGCTGTGCGTGGTGCTGATCCCTATTTTGATATTCGCAAAATTAATTTCGAAATCAAAGATGATGGAACAAGTGCTGTGATTCAAGGCGATCGTTTTTCTTATCTCGTGGAGAAAATGCCAGCCAATGAAATTGCGAAAGTGATTGAAGATTTGATGATGAGGTAAACAAATAAAGTTTACTTCGACCATGCCTTTCTTAAAAACCTGATCCAATTTTTACTGGTGATGTTCTCTATGTCTTCTTTTTTATAACCACGATTGGAAAGAAGCGTTGGTATCTTCTGAAGATCAGCAATAGTTTCGATGTCTGTTGGGCTTTGCTCTTTGCCAAAAGCACCGTCAAGATCAGAACCAATTCCAACATGAAGCGTATTTCCCGCCAACTGGCAAATATGATCCATGTGGTCGATTAATTTCTCCAATGTACAGTTCATCGATTGAGGTGTTGAAACCCCGCGCACCCAATTAGGCACAAGCATCCATGCATCCATTACACCACCGATCACGGCACCACGGCGAATCAACTCCTTTATTTGCTCATCACTAAACTGGCGATTGTGATTAACTATTGAACGACAATTATTATGACTGGCCCAAACGTGCCCATTGAAATTCTCAAGTGCTTCCCAAAAGCTATCATCGCATAAGTGAGTGGCATCAAGAATGATGTTTAGCCTCTCCATTTCTTTCAGTAATTCACGACCAGGTTTGCCAATCCCACCGGTTGCATCGGTGCCCTGTGCATAACGGCCAGGACCATAATGGGCAAGGCCAATTGCACGAAGTCCATTTTGATAAGCTCTTTCCAGATGTTTGTGAGTAACAATTGAATCAGCGCCTTCGAGGCTTAAGATGTAGCCGATTGGTAATTTCGATTTGTCTTCACTTGAATTCCATTTTTGAATATGATTGTCGAGCGTGGTTAAATCATTTATGCTTGCAAGCTCATTTCGCTCCTCCATCGCTTTGTACCAAGTCAGCTGTGCTTGCGTATGTGCCCATGCTTGTTCAGGCGAATGCCAGCCTGGCAATGGATTTTGTGGTGCAACATATCGTGCGATTTGGGTGGCGACTACAAGACCGATATTTCCCTTTCGTAGCTCTTCAAAGTTAACAACACCATTTCCTCGATCAGGTTTGTCTGTCATTCCCTTTTCGCGTTGACGAATTTCTTCGATGGGTCGTGTCAAATCACGATTCCATTCCATCGCATTCATACTTAAATCCAAATGGGCATCGACAATCATCGGTATAAAATAATTTACTCCGTTTCTTTACTCTTGCACTTTGAAAAGGTTTCCAATTTTTTTATTATTTCATTATGGAATCTTCTTTCTATTCTACTTCGTTGTTGATCATTCAACTCATCGTATTTTTGCCAGGTTTTAGATTCACTATCTACTGCTCGAATGGCTATGCTAACCTTGGTTGTGTCGCGTAACATAACTTGATCGCCAATAAATGTTACATAGTACAATTCCTCAGGATCATTTTTGAAATAAAATATTCTACTCTCTAAAAAGTCATAACCCCTTTGAGACCAATTATCTTTTTCTTTCCATTTTTCAGGTATAGAATATTGTGGATATTTTAAAAATAAACTATCCATTGCATGCTCAAGATTGACTTTGGAAGTTGGAAAGTATATTGGTGGAAATCCACCCAACGTACCACCCCCAATTGCACAACTTCCTAAAATAAAAACTGAAAAAAGAATGTTAAATCTCCATTTCATGATCAGATTTTTATTTTTCGATTTCGGGCAAGCATCGTCCATCGATCGGCTGCCTTATGATCTTTGATAATAACAGCACTGTCATAAAGCGCGACCGTCGGACAAATATGAAAGGGCACGCCATAAAGCACATCGCCAACTTGATAATTATTTTCTCCATTTACTTTAAGCACCATGTGTTCCTCGCTATGACCTGTTGGTGTGAGGTTTGATGCATTCAAAAAGAAAACACGTTTGTCCAATGAATTTTCTGAAGCAATTGATTTATGCCCAAGGTCGATGCAAATCAAATCTTCGGATGGCTTTGAGATAACTCGAGTCATAACCAAAGCTGCGAATTCAAAAGGTTGTTCTTTGAATGTATCATGATAGCCATGATCCCAATAAATAAAAGTACCAGGACTACACACCACGTTTTTTCTTTTTGCATGAATAGGAAATGTGGTGGTGCCACCTACAACGACGATGGGCTCTTTGAAACCTTCACGCACAAGGTTTTGCTGCATCTCAATAACAGGAATAAAACCTTCATCACATTTTTTAATTCGAACTTCAAGATCCGCATCTCTTAAATGACCATCGTAGGCGTGAAGCCCAACGGAAATGATTCCTTCCAGTGATTGACATTTTTTATAAAGGGCTACAGCATTAGCCCCAGGTTTTATCCCGGTTCTATTCATCCCAATATTCAGATCAATATAAACGTGTAGCCTATAGTTTATCTTTTTGAAAATGTTATTTAATTGATTTGCTGTTTCATCATTATCAACAAGACAAGAAAATGTTGTCTTTGGAAACTGCTTTATTAACTCAGCAAGCCTTTCTGCTTTCGGGCCAACGGGTTGATAAGCAAGAAGTACATCAGGTGCATGAGTTTCAGCTAACATCTCAGCTTCCGCAATGGTGGCACATTTAAATTGAGTAAATCCGGATTGCAATAGGAGCTTTGCAACATCAGTAGACTTGTGAGTTTTTACATGCGGCCTTAGTCGTGGCAGGTCAGATAACATTGATTTTAAAATCTCGATATTCTTTTTAACTCTATCAGGAAAAACGACTAGTGAAGGAGAATCTACTTCGTCGATGTTGGAAATGGTGAACCAGTCAGCGGAATTCATAGCAATTCAAATAGCGCCTCAATTTCTACCGGAATGTTATCAGGAAGAGAACCCATACCTACTGCGCTGCGCACGCCAATGCCATTTTCAGTGCCCCAGACTTCTGCAAACAATTCGCTGCATCCATTGATCACAAAAGGATGGCGTTCAAAATCAGGAACAGCATTCACCATTCCTAATACTTTAATCACACGTTTTATTTTATTAAAGCTTCCAAGGTTCGCCTTTAATGTTGCAAGCATCGCAAGGCCAACCTGGCGCGCGGCTAGTTTGGCTTCGTCGGCATTCAAATCAACTCCCACTTTCCCGATAATCAAACCGCCATCTTCTTTCACCGTGCCATGGCCTGAAAGGTAAACGTGATTGCCGTCAATCAAAAAAGGTTTATAAACGCCAAGTGGCTTGGGAGCAGGCGGCAATGTCAGCCCAAGTTTTTCAAATCGTTGATCCGGTGTCATAAGTAGTGATTAAATAAATGCTTGTAAAATAAAAACTCCAATCAATCCGCAAATAGAAATGATAGTTTCCATCAATGACCAGGTAAGAAATGTCTCTCTCAAATTCAGATTGAAATATTCTTTATAAAGCCAAAAGCCAGAATCATTGACGTGTGAAAACATTAAACTCCCAGCACCAACAGCAAGTACCATCAGATTTGGATTTGCTTGAGTGGAAGCTAGTGCAGGAGCAATAATTCCAGCAGCAGTAAGTCCGGCAACTGTTGCCGAACCGATGCTTACTCGAATGACAGCAGCAATTAACCAACCCAACAACAATGGATTGATGTTAAGGTAATTCATTGAGTTTCCTATCTCAACACCAATACCACTTTCGATTAAAATTTCTTTTAAAGCTCCGCCACCTGCTACGATTAACAAAATCAACGTGACGTCCTTTACTGCCTCCTGGTAGCTGCTCATGATTTTAGACGCGCTCATGTTCCTTCCAATACCGAGAGTGAACGTTGCAACTGTAAGTGAGAGTAACATTACAACGTCAGGATCGCTGATAAAGGAAAGTAGATTTTTTAATGTTCCTTCTTCTGGCAGAAGCGGTTTGAAAATTACCGCAGTAGCAAGTAGTATGACTGGCAATAATGCTGAGACAATTGAATTGAATAAACTTGGAAGCTGATCTTCTGGTAGTGAAGTCGGTTTGAAGGTGTCAAGCGGTTGTGACTTTATACTCTTTAACGTTGTTGCAAAGATTGGTCCTGCCAAAATCACGGTGGGAATTGCAATGGCGGTTCCGTACAATAAAGTTTTTGCAAGGTCAGCATGAAATTGACCAACCAATGCGGTAGGCGATGGGTGCGGAGGAAGAAAACCATGCGTCACTGAAAGAGAAGCCAGCAGCGGAATACCAAGATAAACCACTGGCATTTTATTTTGGTAAGCTACTGCAAAGACCAGTGGCACAGCCAACACAAAACCAACATTGTAAAACAGAGGGATGCCAATAATGAAACCTGTAACCATGAGCGCCCACTGCAGATAGCGCGTGCCAAATAATTTCATCAGGCCTGT
>DASYTA010000022.1:0-2173 GCA_036002745.1 Cyclobacteriaceae bacterium
CAGGAATCACTTAGCTATTCTGCCATCGTAAAGTTGATTGGCACAAAAGTCATCTACAATTTATTGAAATCGCTCGTGTCAAAAGAGGCAATTATAATTTTTGAGCAGGTCAAGGAAAAGTACAAACCAAAAACTGAAAGGCGAATTCGACTCCATAAAGAATTCACCGTAAAAAAGAAATTGGAATTGCTTTTCGAAACAATCTCTAAAAAGCCAAAACAGGAAGCGGTATTACTGAAATATCTACAACAAATTCCGGTCTTTTCAGAAGCATCTTTAAATGAGAGTGGCATTTCAAAATCAACACTAGTCGATGAGGAAATTTCGGATTCTGTTGTCCGCACTCTTGTGAAAAATAATATCCTTGAGGAATTTGAAGTTACTATACCTCGATTTGGTTTTGACGATCCTCAGCAAGAACATCCTATTTTATTAAGTGAGCAGCAGGAACTGGCGCGCAATTCTCTACTGAAGATATTCGAAGAAAAGAACACAGCCCTTTTGCACGGAGTTACCGGAAGCGGTAAAACAGAAATCTACATTGACTTAATCAAGCGAGCACTTGAAGGCGGAACGCAGGTGTTGTATTTACTACCCGAGATCGCGCTGACAACACAAATCGTTTTGCGTTTAAAAAAAATATTTGGTAGTGCATTAGGAGTTTATCATTCAAAATTTTCTGACAACGAACGTGTGGAGGTTTGGAATGGCGTGCTCAGCGGTAAATTCAAATTTGTTGCAGGCGTTCGCTCGTCTATCTTTTTACCATTCGATAATTTAGGGCTGGTCATTGTTGACGAAGAGCACGATCCTTCTTATAAGCAGCACGAACCTTCTCCACGCTATCATGCGCGCGATGTGGCCATGGTGATGGCGCAATCGCAAAATGCAAAAGTGATCTTAGGAAGTGCAACACCTTCCGTAGAATCGTTTTATCAAGCATCAACCGGCAAGTACGGATTAGTAACGCTGACCGATAGATTTGGAACCGCTACCCTTCCTGAAATCTCCTTTGCCGACATGGCAATGGAGAAAAAACGAAAAACCAACAAGGATGAATTTTCTTCTGTTTTATTGAATGCGATCAAAGAGGCTACCGATAAAAAAGAACAAGTTATTCTTTTTCAAATCCGCAGAGGATATGCTCCCATAGTACAATGTGAAGATTGCGGCTGGGTCCCCAAATGCATCAACTGTGCAGTAAGCCTTACCTATCATCAGTTTCGTCATGCATTGGTTTGTCATTATTGCGGCTATCGTGAAGAGCTGCCGAAAGAATGCCCTGAGTGCTCATCAAAAAGAATTTTGACATTGGGTTATGGAACAGAAAAACTGGAATCAGAATTAAAACTTCATTTTCCGGAAATCAAAACACAACGTATGGACCTTGACACCACACGCACCAAGTCAGGATACGAAGATATTATTACTGGATTTGAAAGTGGCGAGACGGATGTATTAGTAGGAACACAAATGGTTACCAAAGGGCTCGATTTTGATAAGGTAAGTCTTGTAGGTGTATTTGATGCCGATAGGCTCATGCACTTTCCAGATTTCCGCTCTTACGAAAGAGCGTTTCAACTGATCACTCAGGTGAGTGGCAGGGCAGGCCGAAGGGAAAAGCAAGGCAAAGTGGTTATTCAAACTTCAAACCCCAAACATGAAATCTTTTCTTTCGTCTTGCAGAACAACGTAGCCGAATTTTTGAAAGAACAACTTGCCGATCGACAACAACATTTTTACCCGCCTTTTGCCAGATTGATCGAAATCATGTTTAAACACAGCGATAAAAAAGTGGTGCGTGAAGCAGCTGAAAAATATACCAACGACATAAAATCAAAATTAAGACAAGTCAAAATCCTCGGCCCGGGCGAGCCCATGATTTCAAAAATCAGAAATGAGTTTTTGCTGCATGTGTTGTTAAAAATTCCACGCAATCAAGGCGGGCTTGCAGAAATCAAAACTTCGCTCTTAAACAGCTCGCACCAGCTTCAACAAGAAAAACAATTCCGAAGTGTGAAAGTGGTCTTTGATGTAGATCCCGTTTAAATAAATTCTTCTTTACTGGAATTGGATTGGCAAATCCGTTGTCTAAAGAGTATTCGTCAAACCAAAACCTTATGCACATGAAAAAGGCCTCGTTTTTACTTTTAGTTGCGATGTTAGTAATTAC
>DASYTA010000023.1:0-4174 GCA_036002745.1 Cyclobacteriaceae bacterium
ATTTGTTGATCCTGCCAAAGTATTAAAAGCATCTACTGAACCGGTGAAAACAGTTGCGGGGATGAAGCTGGCTCCATCTGATTCGCAATTCAGAAAAGACTTTGAGCAATCTGAATATTCTTTTGTGTCCCTAAAAAGTAAATACCGCGAACTTCAAGAGGTATTTTTCTTTACGCCGATCACCGGATTCATTAGCGATAAGTATGATAGCAAAAAAGGACACTACGGTGTTGACATTGTTGCTAAAACCAATGAGCCGGTAAAGTGCGTAGCCGATGGTACTGTGGTAATGGCTAGTTGGACGCAAGATGCAGGATATGTTATTGCCATTCAGCACCAGGGAAGCCTGGTGAGTGTCTATAAGCACAATGCCGGTTTATTAAAAAAAGTTGGTAGCTTTGTTAATGCAGGCGACATCATCTCTATAGTTGGCAACAGTGGAGAGATGACCGATGGACCTCATCTCCATTTCGAAATGTGGTACAATGGCAATTCTCTTAATCCTGAAGAATTTGTAACTTTTTAAACTTCTAAAACTAACGTAGCCATGTTAACATCCAAAGAACAAAAGCGCGCAGCCGACGAAATCAGCAACAGCAGCAATGTAATAGGTAAAGGCACTGTGCTTGAAGGCAATATCGAAACCTACGGTAATATCCGCATTGAAGGTCGTGTGAACGGCAACATAAAATCCAAATCCAAAATTGCATTAGGTACCGGTAGCCACGTGGAGGGAAATATTTCTGCGCAAAATGCCGATATCGAAGGTGAAGTGAAAGGCAGGGTGGACATCAGTGAGCTGTTAGTGCTCAAGTCAACAGCGGTAGTTCACGGAGATATTATCACGGGAAAACTTGTTGTGGAGCCTGGCGCTATTTTTAACGGCACATGCAAAATGGGTACGGTAAAGGATATTAAGTTTTCTGATTCAGGAAACGGATTGAAGCCGCAACAACAAGAAGCTAGGATGAATTAATTCAGCATTCAAATTCTTTTGAAGGAAGAAAAATCGCCCAGTAATTTTTTAAAATATTCCAACCTTGGCTTGCAATTGCTTTTGGTGATTGGTGTGAGTTCATGGCTCGGTTTGAAACTCGATGGATATCTGGGATTCAAGTTTCCAGTTTTTCTTTTGACGTTTATGCTCATTTCATTTGCGGGCATGATGTACAAAATTTATCGTTCTCTTAATGAATAAAGATTTGATAGTATTCACAGGAGCGCTCCTGTTGCTAACTGTTACAACTGGATTTGCCACAGTACAATTTGTAACCCCTTCATTTTTGTTTTTGATTTTGATTGTTCTGGCTTTTGCTACCTGGCTGGTTTACTATTTCATTCAAAAGGCAACTCGGGAGAATTTTATTAGAAACTATTTGCTCACTATCGTTTTGAAGTTACTATTAGGAGGCACTTTTATCCTAATTCTTCTCTATATCGATAAATTGGGGGCTGACACTAATGCCATCTTCTTCATGATGACGTACCTCTTGTTTACCGGGCTGGAGGTGGGGTTTCTTTTTAGAAGATTGGGCTAGCGACATTAAAGAGGATCAGCAATAATCCCCAAAAATTTTCCTAATCATTTTTTTGGCTAAGGATAATTTCTACTTTTGCAGTCGCATAAAAAATGACTGTCCCAAAAGTGATGAAAAAGCCCTTCTTTACAGCAAATCTGGCCTTTTTAACCATTCTTTTTATTGCTGTATTTAGCTATTCCGGCTGGGCTCAGCATTCTGAGGAAAATCATCAAGATACAGCCAAGGTTCAAGGTCATTCTGAATCGGCTTCAGCAGAGAATGAAGGTGGTGACCATAAGAAATTTAGCCCTAACGAAACGATCATCGAGCACGTACTGGACGATCACCAATGGCATTTCACTGATCATCTCGTATTGCCTCTTCCTATTATTGTTTATTCATCAGAAAAAGGACTTGAGATTTTTTCATCATCCCATTTCTACGAAGGACATCACAGAGTGGAGTACAATGGCTATAAGCTGGAAGGCAGAAATATATTCTTAACCGAATCAAATAAACAAGTTTTGGATTTATCTATCACCAAGAATGTGGCGATGCTCTTTATTAATGCTGCAGTTCTTTTGTTAGTTTTTTTCTCAGTAGCCAAAGCCTATAAAAATAATTCAGACAAAGCACCAAAAGGCTTACAGTCATTTGTAGAGCCGATTATCATATTTGTGCGAGATGAA
Source organism: Cyclobacteriaceae bacterium (assembly GCA_036002745.1). Classification (GTDB taxonomy): domain Bacteria; phylum Bacteroidota; class Bacteroidia; order Cytophagales; family Cyclobacteriaceae; genus ELB16-189. The sequence continues at coordinate 2,210 of DASYTA010000023.1, forward strand.
ATTGTAAAACCTAATCTCGGTCATCACGCTGAGAAATATTTGCCCTATATTCTTAGCCTTTTCTTTTTTATCCTTTTTGGAAATTTATCAGGCTTGTTGCCTGGGGCAGCGAACCTTACCGGAAACATCGCAGTTACGCTAACCCTCGCAATCATTACGTTCTTGATGACCAACCTTAGCGGGAATGCTGCTTACTGGAAACATATTTTCTGGACACCTGGTGTTCCTCTTCCCTTGCGAATTATCATCTTGCCGGTGGAATTGATTGGTGTTTTCACCAAGCCATTTGCATTGACTGTTCGTTTGTTTGTAGCCATCACTGCAGGGCACATTGTGTTGCTAAGTTTGATTTGCATGACTTTTATTTTTGAAAGCTATGTGGTGGGTATCGGAGCTTCAGTGGCTGTGTTATTTATCAGCTTGATTGAATTGTTGGTGGCAGGAATTCAGGCCTATGTATTCGCGTTGTTCACATCGCTTTATATAGGCATGGCAACAGCAGATGATCATCATTGATAGAGAGTTTTTTGTTTCACTTTAAACTATATTTTATGTTATCCTTAATTCTCGAAGTAAGCTACGCAGTAATGGGTGCTGGCATTGGTGCTGGTCTCGCAGCAATTGGCGCGGGTATTGGTATCGGCCGTATCGGCGGTTCTGCTATGGAAGCAATGGCTCGTCAGCCTGAAGAATCCGGCAAGATCCAAGGTGCTATGCTTATTATCGCTGCGTTGGTGGAAGTGGCTGCGCTTTTTGCGTTGGTTATCTGCTTCCTTGTATCCAACAAGCTTTAAGAAATTGAAAGGTTCGCTTTGGCAATGGGCCTGGCGACCTTTCTTTTAACTTCTGACTGAACTAGTGAATCAAAATCAAATAAAAACTAATTAAGACATGGAATTTATAACCCCCGGCACCGGTCTTCTCTTCTGGCAGGTGGTCGTTTTCTTAGGCTTAGTAATCATACTTGCCAAGTTTGCATGGAAGCCAATCCTTAGTTCGTTGAAGGAACGCGAGGAGTCTATCCAAACTGCATTGGATCAAGCAGAGAAAGCAAAGACAGAAATGGCCGCGTTAAAATCCGACAATGAGAAATTGTTGAAAGAAGCACGTGAGGAGCGCGACAAGATTTTGCGTGATGCTCGCACGGCAAGCAATCGCCTGCAAGAGGAAGCGCAAGCAACGGCTAAGAAAACGGCGGACAAAATTATTGAAGATGCAAAAGCAGTAATCAACACTGAGAAACAAGCTGCCTTGCGTGACGTGAAAGCTCAAGTGGCTCAATTCTCATTGGAGATTGCTGAAAAACTCATCAAGAAAAATCTTTCCGACGATAAGTCGCAGAAAGAATTGACAGAAACTTTAATCAAAGACCTCAAGCTTAACTAACCATGGCCGATTCGCGCGTAGCTTCGAGGTATGTAAAATCATTGCTTAGCCTGGCAGTTGAGAAAAAGGCGTTGGATGTGGTCCATAACGACATGCAGATGTTCGATCGGGCGTGCCGCACAAACCGCGACTTTGCAAACATGCTGAAGAATCCAATCATCACTCACGAGAAAAAGAAAGACATCCTTGAGGCGCTCTTTAAAGGAAAAGTAAATCCACTTACGCTAAGCATTATCAATATTCTTACGAAGAAAAATCGAGAGTCATTACTTCCGGCTATCGCTCATGAGTTTCATAATGCTTACAACGAATACAAAGGAATTGAAAAAGCGACAGTGACTACAACTGTTGCTGTAGACAAGAAACTAAAAGGGGAGATCGAGGCGATTGTAAAAAAATTAAGCACAAGAAAGGAAGTTGAGCTTGTTGAAAAAATAGATAAAGATTTGATTGGCGGTTTTATTTTGAATGTAGGTGACCGCCAAATTGATGCTTCAGTAAAAAGTAGATTAAAATCACTGAAAGTAAAGTTCAGTGAGAATCCTTATATCAAAGAATTTTAAAAGAATAACCATTAAC
>DASYTA010000024.1:0-4572 GCA_036002745.1 Cyclobacteriaceae bacterium
GACTAAAAAACGATACAGATATCTTCACAACGTTTGAGGGTGATAATACCGTGTTGATGCAGTTAGTAGCCAAAAGCAGATTAACCGAGTTCAAACAAGAGTTTGCCAACATGAATTTGTTTGGTGCCATCAGTTATGTAACCGAGCAGGCTGCAACTTCGATAACCGAGAAAAACCCTTTTGCGATAAGAAATACCGATGAAGAGCATTTGCTTGATCCTGATTTTCAATTGCACGCCTTTCGCTATCGCGAGAGAGATATTTTAATTTCTGCAGCCAAACGTTTGAAACGCCACATCAGTGAAGGCATGGACTCGTTTGATGCGTTTAATGTTGCTCAGCATCATTTAGTCAATGTTGGCTTTGCCTACGTTGAGCGAGTGATTTTAGAAAAATTCATTGAGCAAGTAGAAAACACAAAGGATGAAGGATGTAAAAAAGTGTTGAAGAAACTTTGTGACCTCTTCGCGCTTTCACAACTCGATAAAAATAAGGGCTGGTATCTCGAACAAGATTACATGGAGGGTGTGAAGACAAAAGCCATTCGTAAACTAATGAATCAACTTTGTTGGGACGTGCGGCAGGAAGCTGTACCATTGGTTGATGCATTTAAAATTCCTGAAAGTTGTTTATCAGCTCCGATTGCTTTGCGCGGATAATTTCTCTTCTCAAAAACATAATATGAGCGGTATAATTATTTAATCGCCGAATAGTATGTTTGAGGTAATGAAAATAAAAAAGATCCTTTTTTTAGTTAGTTGCCTCATCGCTTCTTTTCATAGTTGGCCGCAAAAAAATGAAACTGTAATCGCATTTGGTTCCTGCAGTGACGAAGATAAGCCTCAAGAACTTTGGACTGATATTGTGAAACGGAAACCTGCTCTATGGATTTGGGGAGGCGATAATATTTATACTGACTCAGGAGATACGCTTAATCTGAAAGCGAGGTATGCGAAACAAAAATCGGATCCGGGGTATCAACAACTTCTAAAGACTTGTCCAGTTACCGGCACTTGGGATGATCATGATTATGGTACGAATGATGGAGGAAAAAACTGGCCATACAAAGATGCGGCCAAGATACAAGCGCTGCGTTTTTTTGAATTCCCCAAGAACAATCCCGTTTGGAGTCATCCCGGAATTTATAATTCGACGACGTTGGGTGAAGGCAAAGGGCAAATCAAAATCATTAACCTTGATACCCGATACTTTCGCGACACCGTGTACAAAGTTTATTACACACCTCCTGGCACAGAAAAAAAGGAATTCAAATATGAACCAAACTTAACTGGCGATGTGTTGGGTGAGGCACAATGGAAATGGCTGGAAGCTGAATTAAGAAATTCTAACGCGAGCCTTTTTATAATCAATTCAAGTATTCAAGTTCTGTCGGAAGAACATCGCTTTGAGAAATGGGCAAACCTCCCTATAGCACGAAAGCGTTTTCTTGATCTATTAGCTAAACTCAATAAGAGCATTTTGATCATTAGTGGCGACCGTCATATTGCAGAGTTTTCAAAAATCAATTTGCCCGGCATGAAAACTCCGGTATACGAGTTTACATCTAGTGGATTGACTCATACTTGGCCCGAGAAGTGGCCTGAGACCAATAAGTATCGAATTGGGGAATTAGTTGTTCAAAAGAATTTTGGCCTCTTAAAGATTGATTGGCATAAGAAGAACTTTACAATCACCATGCAAATCCGGGGTAAAGACGATCAGGTTTTTCAGGAAGAAAAGATTAGCTATTCATACTAGTAGCAATCTTGATCTTGGTTTTCTACTTCACGAAAAATCCTGCATCTTTCGTCTTTTATTCTCATGAGTTCACAAACCAAATACTCGCTCTCGGTCGGCATAACCTTGGTTATCGCCAACATGGTGGGCACTGGAGTTTTTACTTCGTTAGGCTATCAAGTTGGTCCGCTTCCTTCTGGCTTTGCAATTTTATGTCTCTGGGCTCTTGGAGGTGTAGTCGCTTTGTGCGGAGCATTTACCTATGCGGAGATAGCAGCGAGCTTCAAGAAATCAGGAGGTGAGTACTACTACTTGGGTCAAATTTTTCATCCGGCTCTTGGTTTTGCTTCAGGCTGGATCAGTCTACTGGTTGGCTTTGCCGGCGCTATCTCTGCGGTAGCCATTGCCATAGGAGAGTATGCGCATGAGTTGGTAGGAATTCCTGTGAAAGTTATTGCAGTAGTAGCCATAATTTTAGTTTCATCGATTCATTGGTTTGGTGTAAGAACCGGAGGCATTGCCCAAAACATTTTAACTTCTTTGAAGCTAGCCCTAATCGTTGTTTTCTGTGTAGCCCCGTTTTTTGTATCCGGAATTTCCTTTTCAGATATTTCATTTTTGCCACAAGCTGGTGATGGTGAGCTGATCCTAAGTGCAGGCTTTGCTATTTCTTTGGTCTATGTAGTATATGCTTACACGGGATGGAATGCTGCCGCATATATTGCTGGAAACCTGGAGCAACCAGAGAAGAATTTGCCTCGCTCGTTGATCATTGGTACGCTGGTGGTTGTGTTGGTTTACCTTTCATTGAATGGAACATTTTTATACGTGGCCACCTTTGCTGAGCTAGATGGGAAGAATGACATTGGCAATGTTGTTGCCTTTAAACTTTTCGGGGCAACCATCGGATCAGTTTTTGCCGGATTGTTTAGTACTGCGTTGCTCTCCACATTAAGTGCAATGACCATTGCAGGACCTCGCGTACTGGAAGCGATGGGCGAAGATTATCCAAAACTGAAAACCTTTACTTCAACGAATAAATTCGACATGCCGTACCTGGCGATCATCGTACAGGGAGGTTGGTCAATATTTTTGGTGATTGTAAGTTCTTTCAAGGAAATAATTCAATACATATCTGTAAGTCTTTCGGTTTTCTCAATGCTTACGGTGATTGGAATTTTCTTCGTGAGAAAAAAATTCCCCACTAGTTCATTTCGTCTTCCGCTTTATCCTCTGCCCCCTCTATTTTTTATAGCAGTAACCTGTTGGATGATTTATTTTGAGTTCACTAAAAACCCAACAGTGATTTGGTACTCGGCGGGCACCATCCTTTCCGGGTTGCTTGTTTACCAATGGGTATCCAAGAAATAAAATAAAATATATCTTTGCAGTCCAATTTTATAATATGAAGAAATTTAGTGTCTTGTATTTTGCTTTTATAGCAGCTTTAGTTATCAGTGCCTGCTCATCCAAGAAGGATGGTCAATCCCAAAAGATTGCAGACTCATTACGCAGAGTTGATTCATTGGCTAAAGCCGATTCAATCCGTAAGGCCGCTGAATTGCAAATCCATAAGGATACAACATTAGATAATACCGCTCGCTTTATAGCCGGGCTTCCTCAATTGGATTCCAACTCGCTTTCGGCATTGCAGAAGGATAAATACTGGATCGACTTCCAGACATCAATGGATGCCAACTGGAAAAAAATGCACGACACCCGTTTAGTGAAAATGGAGAAGTGGGAGCAGGATGTGTTCTCAAGATCAGTGAATGATTCGTTGAAATTATTTTATCCTTTCTCAGGACCTGACTTTTTACATGCCAATTATCTTTATCCAAGAACAAAAGAATACGTGATGGCGGCTCTGGAGCCTATTCGTGAGGTACCATCATTAGAGAAACTTTCTGAAAAAGATCGCGATCGTTTTCTCGATAGCCTGGGTCGTTCGTTGCGCGACATTTTCAATAAAAGCTATTTCATCACTAACCACATGCAAAGGGATCTGGCACAGATAAAAGGTGTGCTACCATTGTTTTATTTTTTTATGGAACGATCTGGTTATGAATTTATAGAACAGAAATTTATTACCGTTGACTCAGCAGGACAGGAGCAGGTTGTTGAAATAAGTAAACTCAATCAGAATAAGATTCAGGGTGTAAAATTTGTTTTGCGGAGCCTTGAAACTAAAAAACTTAAAACGGTCTATTATTTTTCTACGGATATTTCAAATGGCGGCATGGAAAAGCGACCAGGCCTTACCAAATTTATTCAAGCACGAGCACCATTCAATACGTTTGTTAAATCGGCTTCTTATTGCATGCATGATGGAAAACAATTTAGTTCAGTTCGAAGCCTGGTAGTCGACAATACGGTGACCTTATTTCAGGATGACACAGGAGTTCCCTATCGATTCTTTGAAAAGAAGCCGGAGTGGAAAGGCACTTTTTTTGGAGAGTATGTTGCTCCAGTTGAAGATTTCAGCCGTGGACTATACCAACCACAACTTGATTCTGCTTTTAAAAAGGGATCACAGCCATTGCCGTTTTCGCTTGGTTATCATTGGAGCACCCGCAAACAGCATTATATGTTATTTGGAAAAGAAATGCTGAATACAAATAAATAACCGAATGTGGTTTAATCGATTCATGATCCTGGCATGCTTGCTGGTATTCTTTATCGAAGGATATAGTCAAGCTGATAAAGATGCCTGGACGTTATTGGATCAATCTGACTTTGTGCTCTCTTATCCTGCGAGTTGGTCACTTGATCAAAGTGGACAGGCTGGAACAAAATTCATATTATTCACTGGGCAAGACAATTCCGGTTTCAGAG
>DASYTA010000025.1:0-3153 GCA_036002745.1 Cyclobacteriaceae bacterium
CATTGTAAACAAATACCGAGCGAATCATCTTATTGGAAGCACCCATCGCTTTGAGTAAACCAACCATAGGAATACGTTCCATCACCAAAATCAAAATCACAGAAATCATGTTTACGCTCACTACAATCAAAATAATGCCCAGCAAAATGCGTACTTGCCTCTTCACGAGGTCAAGCCATTCGAAAATCTGAATGTACTTATCGCGAACAGTTTCAATGTTCAGATCGTAATCCATCGCTTCACCAATCTCTCGCTGCGCTTTATCCAAGGCAGCCTGATCGAAATTGAATTTATAATTCCAAATCGCTGAAGTTGCTCTTAGAAATTTATCAGGTTCATCAGGATTATCAATCACACGCTCTTGAACGGCAGCAAGGAAATTGCTTACATCCTCTTTCCAAAGGTCATACGTATTAAAATGATTGAAATCAATCAACACTTCAAGCCCACCGGTTTGATTAGCGCTCCAACCATTCAATTGTTGCACAACACGTAGGTCACCGATCACAACCTTGCTATCAAAATAATCTGAAAGATTGGTTTCATAGATGCCTACGATGTTCAGTTTGCGAAACCGTGGCGGATTTTGGAAAAAATGTAAGATGATGGCGTCACCAATTTTTGCATTGATCTTATTTGCAATCACCCGACTGATCACGATATCATGCGAATAACCGGAATCAGGAAAAGACAAAAACTTTCCCTCCACCATATTTTCGTCAAAAGCCTCGCGATTAAATTTCTTGCTCACGCCTTTAAACACAATGCCCATCACCTCGTTTTCAGTTTTAATAAGACCCGGTTTGTGGGCGAATTCCTGAACATGTTTTACAAAAGGAAATTTTTCAGGATGCTGATACAAATCAATATTAAAATCAAATGGTTGCTCGGCCACTGCATTGTTCATCGTAAATTTGGTGATAAGCAGGTGGTTGCTGAAGTTATATACTTTCTCTTTTACTCCACTTTGAAAACCACGCATCACTAAAAAAGAAACGATCGCAGCAGCCAATCCAATGGCAATACTACCCACAGCCACTTTGTGGATCGTGGAAGAAAAACTTCCAGACTCGGCGGACCGTATTCTTTTCGATATGAAATAAGAAAGGTTCAAATTGGATGAGTTACCTTGCAAAATAATGAATTTAAAAATGAATACACCGAAGTACTTTCAACTGATCTTTATATTTCTGTTTACTTCCTGTTTAGCTTTTTGCCAATCCAAAAACAAGATTACCACGGGAGCAGAACAAACTGATCAATTGTTGCCGCTTCTTCAAAATAAGGCCGTGGCACTGATGGTCAATCAAACGTCGGTGATTGGTCAGACGCATTTGGTCGATTCATTACTGCGATTAAAAGTCAACATAAAAAAAATCCTTGCGGTCGAACATGGTTTCCGTGGCAAAGCCGATGCAGGTGAAGATGTAAATGATGCCGTTGATGCAGCTACCGGGTTTCCTGTTGTTTCAATTTATGGAAGCAAGGAACGACAAAAACCAACTGCTGCGCAGCTAGCCGATGTTGATATAGTTATTTTCGATATCCAGGATGTGGGCACGCGCTTTTTTACTTACATCAGCTCCATGCAATATTTGATGGAAGCTTGCGCCGAGAATGGAAAGAAAGTAATCGTGCTTGATCGACCTAATCCGAATGGCGCTTACGTGGATGGTCCTGTACTCAATCCAGAGCAAAAATCTTTTGTTGGCATGAATCCGATTCCTATTCTACATGGAATGACCGTAGGAGAAATGGCACAAATGATTAATGGCGAAGGATGGCTTGGCGCCGGTAAGAAATGTGACTTGCAGGTAGTCGTGATGAAAAACTACGATCACAAGAAAAAATATTCATTATTGATAAAACCTTCTCCCAACTTGCCCAACGATCACGCCATTGCTTTGTATCCTTCTACCTGTTTACTAGAAGGAACTGTGATCAGCGTGGGAAGAGGAACGCGAACACCATTTGAAGTTCTCGGTCATCCAAGTTTAAAAAATCAACCTTTTCAATTTAAACCGGAGAGTATTGATGGTATGGCAAAAAATCCACCGTTCGAAAATAAAGTTTGCTATGGCTTAGACCTCCGAAGTAAATCAGCCAACGGCTTGACTTTGGAATATCTGATCAAGATGTATCGTGACTATCCTGACAAAGAAAAATTCTTCATTCCTTACTTTGACAAACTCGCCGGTAATAAAGTTTTAAAAGAACAAATCAAACAAGGTTTGAGTGAAGAGGACATTAAGGATACCTGGCGAAAAGAATTGAGTCAATTCAAAGCGAAGAGGAAGAAATATTTACTCTATCCTTAATTCGGATGACTAAAACTGAGAAAGTAAACGACATACTTAAAATTCTAGAACATTATTTTCCTAATCCGGAAATTCCGCTGCATCATAAAGATGCTTACACGTTATTGATCTCGGTTTTGTTATCAGCACAATGCACTGACGAACGCGTAAACAAAACTACTCCTCATCTTTTCAAGCTGGCCGACAATCCCTATGATATGATGAAACTCTCAGGGGAAGAGATTCGTGAAATCATTAAGCCTTGCGGGCTTTCACCGATGAAATCGAAAGGCATTGCAGGGTTATCAAAAATTTTAGTAGAAAAGTACGACGGGAAAGTCCCTTCTACTTTTGAAGAGCTTGAAGAACTTCCAGCCGTTGGACACAAGACTGCATCCGTTGTGATGACACAATGGTTCAATGTTCCTGCTTTTCCGGTTGACACACACATTCATCGGCTGGCTTACCGCTGGGGATTATCCAACGGCAAAAGTGTGGAGCAAACGGAAAAGGATTTAAAGAAATTAATTCCAGAACAAAAGTGGAACAAAGCTCATCTTCAGATTATTTATTTCGGCCGTCAGTATTGCCCGGCTCGCGGGCATGATTGGACTAAATGCCCAATCTGTAATAAGTATATGAGAAAGGCTTTGAGGAACTAAACCGGAAAATTTTCGTTATCTTTGTAGAAAATTTTCCATGTATGGAACCTGCTGTCATCATAAGTCTTTTGGGGGGCAAAAAAATGCTGGGCAATACCGAGAACCTATCTGCTCTTGCTGAACTTGGTTTGCCGAAACAGTCTCTTGTTTTCTTTCTTCGTCTAAGCAGATTAGATGAGAAAAGGGTTTTTCGT
>DASYTA010000026.1:0-3278 GCA_036002745.1 Cyclobacteriaceae bacterium
CAGCTGGTTTCAGATGGCGCTTGCCTCGAATGAGTCACTTTATGCGTGGATGGATGAAGGCTTTACCGATTTTGCCAGTAGCGAAGCAATGGCTTCTCTGGGCACCGATGCAAATCCACATGCAGGAAGCTATGCAAGTTATTTTTCTCTGGTGGCAAGTGGATTACAAGAGCCAGCCAGCCAGCATTCCGATCATTTTAATACCAATCGCGCTTACAGCACTGCTGCCTATAGCATTGGTGCAGTATTTCTTGAGCAATTAAAATATTTGATTGGAGAAGAAAATTTTTACAAAGGAATGCTTCGATACTATAACACTTGGAAAATGAAACATCCGAGTCCCAATGATTTTATCCGGGTAATGGAAAAAACATCCGGTTTACAATTGGGGTGGTATCTTCGATATTGGATCGGCACCACTAAAAGAATTGACTATGGTTTTGGTCAGATTACAGAAATGGATGGAGCAAGCTTAATCGACTTGAGGCGGATTGGAGACTTCCCTATGCCAATTGATTTAGCGATAACTTACAAGGATGGATCAAAAGAAATTTATTATGTACCCATGAATGAATTGATGGGAAATAAACCACAGGTGGGTAAATCTATAACGGCCGTTGATGCTTGGCCATGGGTTTATCCTACGTATACATTAAAGGTAAACAAGAAACTTTCAGAAATTGAGTCTATGGAGATTGATCCATCACAGAGGATGGCTGATATTGATCGCAAAAATAACAAGCTGATCTTATCCGAAAGAATGCCATTTAAAGACCCAACGAAATAGTTTGATCGGAAAAGATTATCATATACCTTGTAATTAATTCAACCAAAAAATATGGAAAAGAAAGCCGACATGCAGAAAACAATTTATGACAATGCGAAGAGCCATTTCCTAGGCAACTTTCCAGACTCATTACCGATAGAGCAAGCCTATGTTCATATTGGTATGTACCTTGGTTGGGTAATAGAAGCTGGTTTGTATTCAGAATACTTTGAAGAAGAAGCTGCGGGTCAAATCTTCCGCTTCAAAAGAAAAGAAATTTCTTGCACAATCTTAAGCGAAATCTGGGATGGCTACCTTGGCTTCGAGTTGTTTAATCGCGAGGGAAATATGTTCACCTACTATTATTATGGTGGCGGGCTTTATCGTGCTGATTACGATGAAGTATTAGTAAAATCTTTGCCCTCCATTTATCACGTTACTGATAGTTGGGAGAACTATGATAAGATGAAACAACGAACCACCCTGCGATATCAGGATTGGAAGAAGCTAACCGGTAATTAATTTTTGATTTTACCGTTTTTATCAAAGGTTACAATCTTCGCCTCTCCATTGTTTGTTATCTTGATAGCTATTTCTCCGGTGTCATTATTAAACGTGGCTTCAGAAGGAATCATTTCAAAACCATAATTAATATTCCAGGCCAATCCATCTGAACGATATATTTTAGCTATCGTGGCGGGAAATTTTTCATTTACCTTTTGAGTTGAGTAAGTTATAACTACAAAGGCATTCCCTTTAGAATCTGTAACTGACAAACCTTTAAACAAAGAAAAATTCTTCTTTTTAAAATTCTTTTTATCTACTTCATAAGTAGCCTTTAGCTCAACCTGTCTTGAAGGTATAATCGAATAAAAATAACCTGTCGCCAAAGAATCTTTATACGCGAGGCCAAACGTGAATTTATCTTCTTCAATTGCAATAGGCTTAAACTTCAAGTCACGATTAGATTCAACGTGAACAGGGATAGAGTCTGTACCATCAACTATCCACTTCAGCAGTTGGCTGGTCACCTCCCATTGCTTCTCTTTCTTTAGTCGTTCTCGTTTAGCATAATCTTGTGTAGTACTGATCGTATTCTTCAGAACCTCTTTAGTTCCAAAAACTTTAGAGATAAAATGATGATAATTCTTATCTTCTTCATCAAAATTTCGTCCGCCAAGTTTGGTGGTTACACTGTCCATTTTTTTCAAGGTTACAATTTCAGCTTTTAAACCGCTGAGTTTAAGTTTCACATTGGACGAATCTCGAAGGGGTTTATTTTGAATCACATTTGATTGATACTCCAAATCCAAAACCTTCATAGCAAAAACATCAAGTGGCATTGGATCGGGATCATATTTCTTAAGCTGATCGGACAACATTTTATCTACTAAGCGAGTCAAGTCATTCTTTACCGAAACCGAATCAGTCTTTAATTTATCGCGCAGCTTATTGATCTCTATATCATATGTAACAAGATTATCGCGCATCGGATTTATTTCTTTGGTAATTATATCGGTAGACTGATCGGCCCAACGTTTATAATCCCAAAGCTTCAAATCATCCTTCATGAAATCAGCCAAACTGGTGCCATCCTTTTTAAGATCCTTTATTTCCTGTAAGTCGATGATTTGATTGTATCCAGTCTTACCAAGTTCCTTTGAAACAGCCTTATACTTATCAAACATCATTATCGAAGAATCGAATACAGATGAGAGCCTTTTCAAACGATTCACCATCTCTTCGTCCGATCGAAGGAAGAAATCCTTCTCCGGTCCATAGTCAACTTTCAAAGATTTATACTGTGTGTTGGCCTTTACATATTTACTTGAAGATTCATCAAAATAGCTTTTCAGCAGTTTTACTCTTTCTTTTTTTTCTTTGAGCGACTTCGTTCTGTTTTCGACATCGAGTTGCACGTCAGAAAGCTTAATTACAAACTTGCCTGTACGTAAGTCTCTGCGCATATAGGCTTCATAGTACTCATCATTCTTGCGCAATTCTTTTTCAGTAATTGTCTTATAGGCCTTGTCATAAAAAAACACCGAAGAATCTATGTTGGCACACAAAATCTCTGTATGCAATAGTGGATCCATACGGGAAATTTTCTCTTGAAAAACAATGCCCATGTACAAATAGGCATTCGGATTATCGTCATTCTCCTTTACATACCTTTTCAAAAATGGCTCAGCCTTTTCATATTGTTTGGAAGTAAGCAGCACGATTAGGTCTTTGTACTTAATCTTTTGGGCAAAAATAAATTGGCATGATAAAATTAACATGACCAGAAAGCACCGACTACAGATTTCAATCATTTTCATTGTGGAAAGTTATCAAAATAAGGACATTTGATAAAAAAAGATAAGTGTTTAAAATAGGTAATGCCGCAGCCGTTTTGAAACCATTGACGTGGGGAGTTGTTATTTTTATTCTCTATTTGTCTGGTGCCTTGCAGCAGTTAGCGTCATTCGCTCAAACAGCAGTGGTAAAATCAGGACTAGTTAACGCCTCT
>DASYTA010000027.1:0-13506 GCA_036002745.1 Cyclobacteriaceae bacterium
GGTAGTGCATCATCAAAGTAAGGTTGAGTTTGTGTAAGAAGAATTACTTGTTTTTCGGGCTTATTGTTTACCCATGCATCTACTACTAATACGGGTGATGCTGACTGAAGTGTTGGATTGATTACTTGCTCACACGAAAGAAAGAATAAACCCATCAGCAGAGCCAACAATCCGGACGAAAATTTGAATGTATTTTTAATGTAGCTCATCTTCGATTAAAATTTAAGATTGTAAGAAATAGCAGGCACAAAGGATCCTACGATCGAAAGTTGCTTGGCTAGTGACTCTAGAGGCTGTCCAGGCAGTGTACGGGCATCCGATTGTGAAAAATAAATTGAGAATGCATTTTTGCGTGCGTAAACATTGTAGATCGAAAACACCCAATAGTCTTTATTCTTTCGAGGCTTTCCATCTTTTTTAAACTCCTTTCCTTGCAATTGAAATGCAATATCGAGCCTGTTATAACTAGGCAGGTTTACATTTCCTCGTGAATCATTAGCATTGTAAGGGATTAAAATTCCCTGAACGACTGCGCGTGATGTGGGGAAAGTTTGGGGAGTGCCAGAAGTATAAATAAAATTAGCAGAGAAAGACCAGCGCTTATTGATCTCATAGAAGCCAATGACTTTTAAATTATGAGTTTGATTATATCTAGTGGGGTACCAATTGTCATGGTTTATTCCATCAACTTTCAATTCGGATCTGCCCAATGTGTAGCTAACCCACCCATGAAATCTTCCTGTCTTCTTCTGCGCAAAAAACTCAACACCATAAGCTCTTCCTTTTCCTGATAGTAAATCTCCTTCAAGATATTCGTTGATCAATAAATTTGCACCATTGATGTAATCAATTTGATTTTGAGTAGCTCGATAGTAACTCTCAACCGAAAACTCGTATTGCGTAGAAGATGTTGTCAGCGTGTGGAAATAACCAAGTGTAAACTGATCACCTAGCTCTGGCTTGATATTAGGCGAGCTGGGTGTCCAGACATCTAGCGGATTGGACGCAGTAGTGTTGGAGATCAAATGCAAATATTGCACCATGCGATTGTAACTTCCCTTGATGGAATTTGCTTCGTTTAATTGTGCTTTGAATGAAAACCGTGGCTGCCAATTTCCATAGGTTTGAATCACCTCTCCATGTTTGTAGACGTTTGCTCCAATTGGTATCCTGCGGACTCCAGGAGCAGGGTTGTCATATATATACTGGGTGCCTGGTCCGAAAAGTCTAAAGTCTGAATACCTCAAACCATAATCAATTGATAAAACCGGATTTAATTTCATACTATGACTCAAGTACAAAGAAGTCTCGAGGTTGTATTTTTTCTCCAAACTAAAATCTACTGGTTGGCCGTTAGAGGTGCCTGTTGCATTTGCAGGTTCAAACGTGTAGTAGATTGCCTCGCCACCAAAATTGAGTTCGTTGTTGTTATTAATAAAGTAACTGAAGTCTGGCTTGAAAATGTAATTGTTGATAGCCGAACTCCAAACGAATCGATTTTTGTCGTCATTGCCGAACTGAAGATGATAATCGTATCTACTAAATACCAACGTTTGGTTCATAAAGAGGCGGTCGTTAAAAAGATGATTCCAACGAAACGTTCCGGTAGCGTTTCCCCAACTAAAGCCTTGATTTTTGTCGAACAAGAAATTATCGCGACCGAAGTATCCTGAGAGATACATTCTATTTTTAGAGTTCACATTATAATTTGTCTTCAATGTGAGGTCATAAAAATTCAAGGCGCCTCCATTTTTTAATACATCCACAAAAGGTCTTGCTAAAACATCAATGTATGATCTTCGAGCAGCAATAATGAACGAAGCCTTATTTTTAATAAGCGGTCCCTCAACAGCCAATCTGCTGAAGATTGTTCCTATACCTCCTGTAACTTCCGTTTTCTTATTGTTCCCCTCTTTCATACGAACATCGAGCAGGGAGGCAATCCTTCCGCCATAACGAGAGGGAATTGCTCCCTTATAAAGCTTCACATCTTTCACCGCATCAGGATTGAATACTGAGAAAAATCCCAGCAAGTGAGAAGAATTATAAACGGGCGCTTCATCTAGTAAAATCAGGTTCTGTCCCACGCTTCCACCACGAACATTAAATCCAGAAGCGCCCTCTCCTACCGTGCTTACACCCGGCAAAAGCAAAAGGCTTTTTATGATATCAACTTCTCCTAGAAAAGCCGGAATCCTTTTAATAGTAGTAATATCCATCTTACCTACACTCATCTCAGGATTTTGAGCAGCAGGCCTATCTTTATCGTCAACAACTTCAACTTCCTGTAGTTGTTTTGCTTCTGCCTGTAATTCCATATCGAGGCGAATATTTTTGTCTAATTGCACCTCTTTCGTGGCGGCTAAATAACTGAGGTAAGAAAACTTCAGTGTATAATTTCCCGGAGGAATAGTGATAGAATAAAAGCCATACTCATTGGTGGTGGTACCAGAGTTCAATTCCTGAATAAAAACAGTCGAGCCGATCATCACTTCTCCATTGGCGACATCTTTAACGTAACCATTGATTGTAAATTTTTGTTGACCTCTGACAGATAGAGCAAGGAAGACAAGAGCAATGAATAAGAACCTCATGAATTTGATTGAGTTAAAAATTGGGTTAAAGTGAATCGGCTTTCTTTTATAATGGTTATTGGCATTTTACGGTTTAATGTGTTTGAAGTTATGACAACTTTATTAGGTCTTAACCCTACACCTTGTTTGAATATTTTTAAAGAGCAGCTAGGTCACAGAAATGCTAATTCGAAGAACTTAGTTTCAACATTAAGACTGTTTAAACTGAAAAAGGGTACAAAATGTTGGACGAAATCTGATATTAAATTATTGTAAACGATTGTTAAAGCTTCTTCTTCAAGAGCCAATCGATCTGTGGATCATCACCCATCTGAAATACGTGTTCACTAAACCGCTCAAATCCCCATTTGGAATAGAATTTTTGAGCACGAAAGTTTTTTTCCCACACACCAAGCCAAATCCATTCGAACTTTCCTTTTTTAGCATAAGCAAGAGCCTCTTCCATAAACATTTTAGATACTGCACTGCCTTGGTAATCGCGGTGGATATACAAACGGTGCAACTCAAGGTGATTGGTTCCTAAGTACTTATCCACTTCATTGCTTTTTCGCAAACGCAAAAACCCGATGATCTTCAATTCATCTAATGCAACATACAAAGCCGTATCAGGTTCGGTAAACTCTGTCGTGAACTTTTCAAGGCCGTAAGATTCCTTAAAAAAGGCTTCCAGGTTCTCAGGCGTGTTGTGTTCAGCAAAAGTGTCGTTATATACTTCAATAGCCAACTCACGCACTGCAGGTACTTCCTCAATTTTCGCCTTTCTTATCTTGATCATGATTACGAAAATAAAGAAAAATTAGATGCTCTTGGGTTCAGAAAACTGATGTAAAATCAAAATGCCTCACGAGGAGGCATTTCAAATTTCCTTGGAAAGAAGTTATTATTTCTTTTTAGTTTTTGTCGAATCGGTTTTTGCCGTTGGATTTAATTTCTCGGTTTTGTATTCCTCATTTAAACCCTTGATCACGTCTTGAGAAATATCGATGCCAGGGCCGCCAAATAACACATCGCTGGTTTGGTCAAATTTGAAAACAACCTGAAGTCCGCTTCCTTCTGAATATTTCTTCAAGAAAGCTGTGATACGTCCGTAAAGAGCTTCGGTCAATTTGTTTTGATCACTTGCAAGTTCTTGTTCTAGGCTTTGCTGATACAAACGGAAGTTTTGTTGCTTTTTGCCTAAGTCCTCTTCCAAGGCTTTTGCCTGGCCAATAGTTAAGTTACCAATGTTGCGCTGGTAAGACGTAATTTCATTCTGCAAACTTTGTCCACGGCTTTGTAAGTCCTGATCTAATTTCTTTCCTTTTGCTTCCAGCACGGTTCTCATTTCTTTGAAATACTCATAGTTCTTCAATACGCTATCAGACTTGATATAAGCGATTTTTAAATCAGACGGAGCAGAAACGGTGGATTCGTTTGTATTCTTCTTGCCTGAGAAGTGGAGGAAATACAGAACACCTACGGCTACTATTAGAACCCCGTTAAGGATGAGGGAAAGGTTTTTCATTCGATCAATTGTTTTTTTTGAGGTGGCAAATATAAGAGGATTAATTTATTCCACCTTATCCTTAAACCACTCGGAATACATTGGGTAATTACGAGCCGTACGGGCAATTACCTCAGTCATTTCAGGGCCAACATCTTTCACTCGTTTGGCGGGAGTGCCAGCATAGATGCTACCTGGCTCCACTTTAGTTCCAGGCAAAATCACCGCCCCTGCTGCAATCACCGAGCCTGTACCAATCACGGCATCGTCCATAATAATGGCGCCCATACCAATAAGAACATTATCTTCCACAGTGCATCCGTGAACAATAGCGCTATGCGCAATGGACACATTGCTACCAAGTACCGTCTTCGCTTTTTGGTATGTGCAATGAATGATTGCTCCATCCTGAATGTTGGTGTTATTGCCGATGGTGATCGAATGCACATCACCTCGAACCACAGCATTAAACCAAACGGTACAGTTGTCTCCCATGACTACCTCCCCCACAACTGTACAGTTATCAGCGAGGAAGCAATTTTTTCCAAATTGAGGAGTGTGACCGCGAACAGATTTGATTAACGCCATGGAAGTTGAAAGTAGAAAGTTAAAGGTAGAAAGTTAAAAGTAGATGGTAAAAAAGTAGAATTCAATTCTTTGATTCTCGTTTTACTGACTATTAGTAAACGCTTCTAAAGCTTTAGACGCGTACTCAACACCAAATTCTATAAGTTTTTTTACTAAATGTTTTTTGGCTTCAGCAATAATTTCCTTCGCAAAACTCTTACTTATTTTAAAGAGCTTCCCAAAAACTCTGGTTACGCCCTTCATAACTTTTGCCTTCGTTGATGTTGGAAGAGCCTGATTAATCTCTCTAATTTCAGAAATAAGTTCACTCTTAATGTTATTGTCGATCTCCTTAGACTCCTCAATAGCTTTTGTTAAAGAAGCCAAGTATAGTTCAACCAAATCTTGTTGAGCCGGATTAAATGGAGAAGTATAAGCGTCCTTATCTGTAATTTTAAATTCATTGAAATAAAAATCCGCATATTGTTTAACAAAATCATCGTGAACACTTGGTGTCTCATAAATTTCTCGAATCAATTTGATCCATTCCTCAAACTTAGATGCGACATCTTGTAAGTTTCCTTGATGAGTGCGGGTTATTGACCTATCCGCATTTTCTGGTCTCCATTCAAAACCGTAGTTCTTTGGATCATAGTTTCCAATTTTCCCTCTTGAATCGATAAAAATCTTGAAATAGTTCTGAGAATTAATATCCGTTTCAATGAATGAATAGAAAGTATTTTCCTCTTTCTTTAACTGAATAATATCTAAATTCGGTTGAGCAATTGATTCAATTGCTTTGAGCATGTTAAGTGATATGTCTTTTTTTGTAATCATGGATTATCACCAAGGCTTGCTTCTACAAGTAATGAAGGAAAACCTACAATTCAAATCTTCAAATCCTCCCCTGCCAATCTGTCACTAAAGATCAACTTTTTGTTTAAATTTGCAGTCCGAAAATGATGGAAGATGCAGAATTTGATCCCCGATCTGGATATTTTGGATAGAAACAAGGAATTGACCGAAGAAGTCAAAACGACTCCTGATCATAACTCAGGAAACAAGAGGAAACTCTATATAGAAAGCTACGGCTGCCAGATGAATTTCTCTGATAGCGAAATCGTGGCCTCCATTTTACACAACGAAGGGTTTGATACAACATCAGATATTGCTGAAGCAGACTTGGTTTTCCTGAACACTTGCTCCATCCGCGAGAAGGCAGAGCAAACAGTTCGCAACAGGCTCAACCACATCAACGGCCACAAGAAAAGAAAACCAGAAATGATCGTAGGTGTGCTGGGCTGCATGGCTGAGCGTTTGAAAACAAAATTGTTAGAGGAAGAAAAAATTGTTGACCTCGTTGCCGGACCTGATGCTTATCGCGATTTACCTCAGTTGATTTCGCAAGTTGATGAAGGTGCCAAAGCTGTCAACACATTTTTGTCGCGCGAAGAAACGTATGCCGATCTAACTCCGATAAGATTAAACTCTAATGGAGTTACTGCTTTCATCTCCATCATGCGCGGTTGCGACAACATGTGTTCATTTTGTGTGGTGCCGTTCACACGTGGACGCGAACGCAGTCGTGATCCTCATTCTATTGTTGCCGAAGCGAAAGACTTATTTTCAAGAGGATACCGGGAAGTAACATTGCTAGGGCAAAATGTTGATTCCTACAAATGGAGCGAAGAAGAAAATAATAAGGCGAGGCTCGAAAAAAAGGAAGTGAATCAAGTTATCAACTTTGCCAATTTGTTGGAGATGGTAGCATTAGTGCATTCTGATCTGAGAGTTCGCTTTTCTACCTCACATCCCAAAGATATCACCGATGAAGTGCTTCACACAATGGCAAGGCATGAAAACATTTGCAAGAATATTCACTTACCAGTGCAGAGCGGCAGCAGTAGAGTTTTAGAAATGATGAACCGTGGTTACACACGCGAATGGTACCTCGAACGTGCGAAAAGCATTCGCAATATTCTAGGAGAGGATTGTGGCATTACTTCGGATATGATTGCTGGCTTCTGTACCGAGACGGAAGATGAGCATCGCGAAACGATTTCCATTATGGATGAAGTGAAATACGATTACTCGTTCATGTTCTTCTATTCGGAGAGACCGGGAACATTGGCTGCAAAAAAATTCACGGACGACATTCCCCTTGACATTAAGAAGAGAAGACTTGATGAAATAATAAAAAAGCAATCGGAGATTTCTCGGTTTCGTTATGCACAAGATGTAGGCAAACTTCATAAAGTATTAATTGAGGGAACTTCCAGGCGATCAGATGACTTCTTACAAGGAAGGAATTCCGCAAATAAAGTGGTCATCTTCCCTAAAGAAAATAAAACCAAGGGTGAATACGTCAATGTATTAGTAGAAAGCCGTTCGCAGGGAACGTTGTTCGGAAAGATAGTTGAATGATTATGGCAAGCACTGAAGCAGAATTACAAAATATAAAACAGCGGTTTGGGATTATTGGTAACGCACCTATGCTCAATCATGCTGTGCGTGTTGCTATGCAAGTGGCACCAACCGATATGTCGGTATTGATTACGGGCGAAAGCGGAAGTGGTAAAGAATCCTTTTCCAAGATCATTCACAACCTTAGTCACCGAAAGCATGGTCCATTTACTGCCATCAACTGCGGTTCTATTCCCGAAGGAACTATTGACTCAGAATTATTTGGTCACGAAAAAGGTTCATTTACCGGAGCGCACGAAGCACGCAAAGGATATTTTGAAGTAACCAATGGTGGCACCATTTTTCTCGATGAGATTGGTGAGATGCCACTGAGCACACAAGCAAGATTATTGCGGGTATTGGAATACGGAGAATTTATTAAAGTAGGTGCATCCAAAGTGATGAAGACAGATGTTCGTGTGGTGGCCGCCACTAATGTTAACCTGATGAACAAGGTAAATGAAAATCGTTTTCGTGAAGACCTGTATTATCGGTTGAATTCTGTGCCGATTTACGTTCCTCCTTTGCGCGATCGCGAAAAAGATGTTGAATTATTATTTAGAAAATTTGCTACCGACTTCTCAGAAAAATATAAAGTAAAGCCAATTGCACTAACAGAGGAAGCAAAATCAGTCCTATTGAAATACCGTTTCCCCGGAAACATTCGTCAATTGAAAAACCTGGTAGAGCAAATTTCAGTTCTTTCTCCGGATCAAAAGGAAATTGACGGAGTAACACTATCCAATTATTTACCAAAAGAATCAACGTTGCCTGCGGTGATCAATGGGAAACATGGAAGCGACATTTCGGAACGCGAAATATTGTACAAGGTTCTTTTCGATTTGAAAAAAGACGTGACAGAAGTAAAAAAGATGGTGCTCGAAATACTTTCTGATCCAGCCCAAGCGCAGCAGATTCTAAAAAACAACACTCACTTGTTTGAAGGCATTCAGGAAACAAAAATTCCTTCTGATCAGCCTGTGACGCTAAACCTTAATCCTGTTCCAACTCCGGCTGTTGCTGAAGAAGAAGAGGTGCATGACATCTCGCACGAAGCAGAAGATGATTCTTTATCCATTCAGAAGAAAGAAAAAGAGTTGATCGTGCGTGCTCTAAACAAAAACAAGAATAAGCGTAAATATGCGGCACGAGATTTGGGTATATCCGAGCGAACCTTGTATCGAAAAATAAAAGAATACGATCTAGAAAAATAAGTGTGAGAAAGATTTCATCGTTCATTTCTTTTCTTTTGATAAGCATTGCCTTGCTTTTGACGGGGTGCATGAAATATTCTTTTTCGGGTGCTTCAACAAACGCAAAAACGATTCAAGTAGATCAGTTTTTTAACAACACAGAACTAGCCCCTGCCAACTTCGGACAAACAGTAACCAACAGGGTAAAAGACTACTTTCAGCAAAACTCGAGTTTGCGTGTAGTGCCCTCTAATGGCGAACTTCAAATTGAAGGTACAATCGTTACCTACGCAACAGCACCAATTGCTCCGCAAGCCACGCAAGGCACAGGAGTAAATGCAACACCAAACTATGGTGCTCAAACACGTCTGACGATAACCTTAAAAGTAAATTATGTGGATAATGCGGAGGCAAAGAATAGTTTTAAGGACCGCTCATTCACCTTCTATACCGATTTTGATAATGACACTCAGAATTTCGTTTCTGTTCAAGAAACTCTTGAAAAGAAAATCTTAGATCAAATCATGCTCGATATTTTTAACGCTACCATTGCTACCTGGTAGCAAGTTGTTTCAAGAGGCTTTTTCCACTACATTTACTTACCTACAAAGCCTACCGCGTGGAGCGAGAACAATTCCATACCCTACTAATCAATTTTGCGGCTTTAACAGAGGCTGAGTCTGGAGAATTGATCAAGCTTTCAAAAGAATTTCCTTACAGCCAAGTCATTCATAATCTATCGGCTCGGGTGGCTCAAGATTGTGCTCTATCCAGCAAAGAAAAATTATTACATACCAGTGCCATCTATAGCACCGATCGATCGGCTTTAAAAATGGTGATGACATCACCAAGAAGAAAAAAGGCTGAGGCTGTACCAACCATTGAGCCACTACCGATCAAAGAAGAAGTTCAAAAAACCACGGTTGAACCTGGTATTAAAGTAGAAGAGAGCGGCGATCAACTTCGTGAACAAGTTTTGTTGGATCTTGCGAGCCTACAAGAGTCCAAGCGTTTGTTTGAAATGACAATCGCCAGACTTGAGAAGGAGAAAGCACAACCTTTAACGGTAAAAAAAGAGACCCCAACTATCAGCAAACCAAAGGAGGTTGATTCCCTGATTGAAGAGATTAAGTCAACCAAAAAAAAAATAAAACCTGAGGGGGTAAAACAGAAAGAACAAATCGAAATTATCGATCAATTCATCAAAACACAGCCAACTATATCGAGGCCTAAACCAACCGCCCCTCCTGCCCCAGATAGTGACTTGGCGGAGCCAAGCGCTCAGTTTGGAGAGAATATAGTTTCGGAGACTTTAGTTGAAATTCTTCTGAAACAGGGCAAAAAAGAGAAGGCCATTGAGGCCCTAAAAAAACTGATTTGGAAGTTTCCACAGAAAAAGGCTTACTTTGCAGCCCAAATCGAAGAATTAAGAAAATAAGCTTATGTACGTTTTATTGATCAGCCTCGCCATTGTAAGTGCGATTTTGTTGGTATTAGTGGTATTGGCGCAGAATTCCAAAGGCGGAGGCCTTTCAAGCCAGTTCGGTGGCTCAGGTGCCAGCAATTTAATTGGTGTTAAAAAGACAGGAGATGTATTAGAGCGTCTTACCTGGGGTTTCGCCATCGCTATTATTGTGTTTTCCTTGGCTACTAACTTCACCACCCCTAACACGGCTGGCCCCACTGACGAAATTCAGGAGCGCGCCAAGGAGCAACAACAAACTCCCGTGGTACCGAATATTCAAAAGCCTGCCGAAAAAACTGACAGTACTAAGAAGTAGTCACACTACTTTCGAGATTTCCTTTACCAGCAGTCGTTTTGCTACTGGCATGAGCGTTTGTGCGTAAGGGAATTTCAGCTTCGAAAGAACTAAGTAAGCCGCTGGATTAGGAAGCTCGGAGTATTTCTTGATTAAGGTCAACTTGAGCTTCTCATAGGTACTCGCCAAATTCTTTTCCGTTGTTTCTACAAACGTCGTTTGAATGCCGCGCATTGGCTCGCTGCTTTGCTCAAAAAAAGTTATCTGGTATCGATAGATATTGGTTTCCTTTTCGGGAGGCAGCGTAACAAATAAATATCCTTCGTTGGCGTATAATGAAGTTAACCCTACTGGTGAAATCTCACACTTGGATTCAACATACTCGTAGATAAAGGAACCTTCGTCTAATGAGGATTTGAATTGAGGAAGAGCATAGTCCATGATTGATTCAATCTCGCGCATGATCACATCATCTTCGATAATTTTCCGGTAACTTATTTCCAGATTTTTCAATCGCTCTGTTGACAATTCTTTTGGGAAAGATTCGCCAATCATCAACTTATTTTCTCGAAGCGTCATCAAGTTCCGGTAATGAAATACTAAGTCTGAAAGAAAAGGATAAAGCTCTACCCTTTTAAAAGATTCCTTCACGTTTTTAAGATAACCAAGCAGTTGATATTTTTTGTACTCAAAATCGATTAGCCCTTCGGTAAGCCAATTGTCTTTTAGATGCTCCATGCTTTATGAAAATAGACAAAAAAATCGGTTCACAAAAACCGAGATTGAATTTGGAGTAACACCTACGATTAGAAAATCTTCTTCAATCTCTCCACCATTTCTAAAACAGCAGGACAAACTAATGTGTTCTTATAGGTTAAGTCCATGATCTGAACCATCTTCTTGCGATCGGTGTGCGGATATTCGCGGCATGCTTTGGGGCGCGATTCGTAGATAGAGCAATAATTATCAGAATCAAGAAAGGCACAAGGTGAAGATTTCAAAACATAGTCTTTGTCTTCATCAACTCGTAAGTATTTCTCGATGAAGTCACCGGGCTTTATTCTGAGAAATTTTGAAGCGCGTTCAATATCGGTTTGGTAAAAAATAGGACTAGTAGTTTTGCAGCAGTTCGCGCAGGTAAGGCAATCTGTTTCTGCAAATACTTCTTCGTGCCTTTCATGAAAAGCATCATCTACTTTCCGCGCATCTTGCTTTTTAAGCCGGCCTAAGAATTTCTTATTTTCTTCTGATTTGTTTTTAGAAATTTCTTTGAACCGATTTAAATCAATTTCCATTTAGGCCGAATTACGTGCCGCGTTGATAATACCAAACATGCAGCGGATCACAAGCTTGCGGAATTGAGGCTCATGAATTTTAATCTCTTCCTTTCCGTAGCGAAGGCTCATCAATGCGTACTGTTGAATAGCAATGACCGGAAGCACAATGCGCTCGCGCAGCCTTACCGACTCACTGATCACAGGGTTGTTGCCCATGAGTTCACTCAGCCCGGAAATCTTCAGCGTCATTTCTTTCGACAAGTTAAACTCAGCATGCATTTTCTTCCAAAAGTCACCAAACTCCGGATCATTATTTAGGTATGTAGTAGCTTGGTAATTAGTTTTAGTCAATGACATCATACTATTGCCTAACAGCGTGCGAAAGAAAAGTGAATTTTGATATAGTGATTTTATTTTTTCTTCATGCCCTTTTTGAGAGAGTTTCTTAAGAGCAGACCCAACTCCATAAAACCCGGGAATATTTTGTTTCATCATCGCCCATGATCCTACAAAAGGAATTGCCCGCAAGTCTTCAAACTTCAAGCCTTCTCCTGCACTTCTTTTCACAGGACGGGAACCAATGTTGGTGTCGCCAAAAAATGAAAGCGGTGTAGCTTTCTCTAAATAAGGAACAAACTTCGGGTCATTCTTTAGGTCCAGATAAGTACGATATCCTTCATCAGCCAGTTCGTCTAAAAGCTTTTTGTTTTCATCCGTCAACTGGTTTTCTGTACGCTTAAAAACCGTTCCCTCCAATCCCGATGATAGCAACTGTTCAAGGTTGTATTTGCATGAAGCATGTTTACCGAAATTAGAGCTTATCGTTTGACCTTGAATGGTGATCTGCACTTCTTCATGTTCTATTGTTTCACCGAGTGAGGCATAGAAATCGTGTGTATTGCCACCTCCGCGAGCTGGCGGACCTCCACGACCGTCAAAGAACAAAGCTTTTAATCCATGCTTCCTTGAAGCAGTTGTTAAATTTTCTTTCGCGCGGAAAATAGACCAATTGGCACGCAGATAGCCTCCGTCTTTCGTGCCATCAGAAAATCCCAGCATGATTGTTTGATGATCTCTTCTCTTACTAAGATGAGCTCGGTAAGCAGGAATAGCGTACAACTCTTCCATAATGCCAGGAGCCTGCGTAAGATCTTCGATGGTTTCAAACAAAGGAATAATATCCAACTCCAATTCGTCCTCAGTGCCAATCAGCAACCTGGTAAGAGCAAAAATCTGAATAACATGCAATGCACTCTCACAGTGGCTGATAATGTACCTATGGCAGCCCATTGCTCCATTTTCTTTTTGAATAGATGCAATGGCATGAATACTTTGAATTGTTTCGCTTACAAACGTGTCGTTGAATTCTTGTTGCTTTAAATTCACCTTAAGCCCAAGTAAGTAATCAATCTTTTTACTTGAACTAAGTGCATCGTACTCTTCAGGAGAAATGGAAAGACCTTTCGCGGAAAGCGTTTTTAAAATAAAATTCCAGACAGCATCATGCTTGCTGCTATCTTGACGAATGTCAAGGCTTGCGAAGTGAAACCCAAATAGTTTTACTT
Source organism: Cyclobacteriaceae bacterium (assembly GCA_036002745.1). Taxonomy (GTDB): domain Bacteria; phylum Bacteroidota; class Bacteroidia; order Cytophagales; family Cyclobacteriaceae; genus ELB16-189. The sequence goes on from DASYTA010000027.1 coordinate 12,903, forward strand.
TTAAAATGAACGCATCAAGCAATTCTAAAAACAAGCCATTGTGTTCGTTTACTAAGTTAGTTCGTGCTTCATTCAGTTCTTTAAGGAGTTCTGCTGGGCTTGAATAACTTCTTTGTCCGTAAATCTTTTGCTCGATCGTACTAATGATTTTTGATACGCCGTGAAAGGTAAGCCTGCGTCTTAATAATCGAATATCACGGTGATAACACCTGAAGATTGACTCGCGCAATCGCGCGGCAACTCTCAATGTAATATCGCTGGTGACAAAAGGATTTCCATCACGATCGCCCCCTGGCCAAAAACCAATTACAATGAGTCTATTGTTCTTCCATTCATTCAAACTCATTTGCAGTCCATCTGCCAGCGACTGAACAATTTCAGGAGCAGTAGAATAAAAAACATTTTCAAGAAACCAGCACAAGCTTACGGCTTCATCATAAGGTGAAGGTTTGGTTTGGTTGATGAAAGCAGATTTGCCAAGCTGACGAAGCAACAAATTAATTTGCCCGATATCATTTTCACGAATTGACTTCTCCAGGTCAGTCAAAATTCCTAATACATATCCAGGATAAAATTGTGTTGGGTGTGCCGTCAGCACAATGCG